>JAZTXO010000015.1:0-19928 GCA_045636445.1 Eubacteriales bacterium
GATATCTGTTATATGCAATTTAAAGCATTTTATAATACAATCTATTTATAATCTTTAATACTAAATTTTTCAATATATCCGTTTTATCACTTGAAAAAGCAATCAAAATCGTATATAATATAATATATGTTTTAAAATACAAATCAATATTTTAGTCAAAATCTGCGAAAAATCAAGGAAAAATTGGGGCAGGGCGCTTCCCTACAATTTATTGTTTTCTCTTTCCTTTTTATATTTTTGTCTCGTAGCCTCGCCACCCCTTAAGTGTCTTTCGGACTTATTGTGCGCCAGGACTTCTCTTACCTGCTCACCTAACACCGGATTAATTCTTGAAAGGCGGTGCGAAAGATCCTTATGTACTGTGCTTTTGCTGATTCCAAATTTTGCTGCTGCGGCTCTGACCGTAGATCCTGTATCAATTACGTACTCCCCAAGCACCTCTGCACGCTCTCTGCCTAATAAATCTATCATAATAATCTCCATACAAAAGCTATTTAATAAATTATATGAAAGGTCATTTGATAAAATGCAAAAGGAAGCTATAAAATTTACTTCTTCTACAATTTTTGAAGGAATGACATCAATAAGATCAATTATAAAAAGTATTGACGAAGGAATATCCGACAGACATATTGAAAAGATACTTTATGACAAGGATAAAATGTCTAAAATTCATAAAGAAGTGGGATATTTGAAGGCAGTTTCCGAAAAATATGGTTTTATAGTCGAAGAAGCAAACTCGGAAGAAATAGAAAAATTAGTTCTTGGAAACACCCATGGCGGCATAATATGTATTGCAACCGAACGAACAATTCCCCGCTTAAATGATGCATGCGAAATTAAAGAAAACGGCTTTTATGCAATGATTGAGGGTATCGAAGACCCTTACAACTTTGGATATGCGCTTCGCTCTCTGTATGCTATGGGATGTGACGGAATAATTCTTCCCGAAAGAAATTGGATGAGCGCAGCGGGCGTTGTTGCTCGTAGCTCTGCCGGAGCAGCAGAAATGTTCCATTTATATACCGATAATGCTTTGAATACCGTTAATATATTTAAAGCCAAAGGATATACCGTTGTTTGTGCCGATTTAAATACGAACGATATTCTCGGTGAATGTCGATTAAAAAAGCCGATTTTACTTATTGT
Source organism: Eubacteriales bacterium (assembly GCA_045636445.1). Lineage (GTDB taxonomy): Bacteria > Bacillota > Clostridia > Oscillospirales > CAG-272 > UBA1740. Next base: position 1,150 of record JAZTXO010000015.1, read on the forward strand.
AGGCGGCGAAAAAAGAGGAATATCAAAATCCGTATTGTCAATGGCAGATACTATTGTTAAGATTGATTACGGCAGGGAATTTAACGCTTCCCTATCAGCTGCTTCCGCAATCACCATGTTTGCATACGAAATTCATCGCCAAAACAAATAACGAAAAGGGCAGAAATCTTCTGCCCTTTTCGCATCTAATATTTTACTTACATCCGCAACCGCTGCTTCCCTTTTCGTTTTTCACGGGAGCTGAATCACTTCCCTTAAACTGGGAGATCGGAAAAGCTATATTCCTGAACAGCGCGCAAGGATTATCGTCATTTGTTGCGGCGGTACATTCCTTGTCGGGTACACAATAATCTGTTGCCTGAACAAGAAGCTGAGCCGGACGAACAACTCTTATTACCGAGAAAATACCGAGAGAAACGTAAATTTTCGGTCCATCGGAATTAATTACAAGCTCATCACCGAACATTCTTTTTACACCGTCGGGTATATCAAGAAATTCGTTACATACGCAGTTACAAGGGCATGTGCAATCCACAACCTTTGTACCAAGTACAATAGGCTCGACGGTTTCAACAATAGCTGTAGGATCGTTGTTTCCGCAGGTATTGTAATCGTTTATCGAGCAATAAGTGTTTTCGGGGCTTGAGGAGTAGCTGTATGCCCTTCCCTCACCGCCATAAAGAATAACGTCTTTTTCAAGAGCAACAAGCCCCTTAAAGCACTGACTCTTTCCGTTCATGCAAGACTCAAACTCGATCTCAATGTAATATCTGACAGAGATACGGTAAAAGCCGCAATTGAACGGAACATCATCAACACCGACATAGGCCCAGAGAAGCTTAGCAGAGCGTGTTCTTACGTTGGTAGAATTAGCAAGCATATGCTCACCGCAAGCACCAAGATAAACTCTAACGTCCTCGAAACAGTCCCTATCACGGCAACCGTCAAGAACTCTCATAGTGTCAATACAAACCGTTCCGCCATTAAATGAAGAATTATTCTGGCAGAAGGATGTGTTTCTGTTTTCTTGCATTGTTATGACCATTCCTTATGCAATTTTCGATAGGAAAACCTATCTTGTTAGTATAATATGACAAAAACGTTATTATTGCCACAAAAAAACTGCCAACGAATATCGATGGCAGTCTAAATGTTAACCTATTATATTTTTCCAGGAATTGTAAAGTTGCGAGAGCTCTTCGTCAGTCGGATATTCCAGATCCTTAAATCTTATTTCGAAAAGCCAAGGTCCTTTATATCCTTTTTCGATAAGAAGGCTTGTGAGCTTTTTCCAATCGGTAGTTCCGTTACCCGGTATATTATGGCACTCATCAGTTCCGTAATAATCAGAAAAATGAGTGGTTACAACGTATTGACCAAGCTCCTTTACAAAATCAATCGAGGATGATTTTATAAAATGATTATTGTCAAGGCATATTCCTATATTATCTCTCTTTACGTTTTCCATGATATATTTCATCTCGGGAATACGGTTTTGAGGATCGTCACCGCCGCCACCGATGCAGGATTCCAGAAGCGTTTCAACCGCAACTGTGATACCGTGCGGAGCGCAAAAATCGCACAGCTCCCTTAGATATTCAACGAAATTATCAACTCTTGCAGGACGTTCCTCGGGCGTTGTACGCAGGCTGCCGTGAATCACCACAAATTTTATATCGGTATCCAATAATGCTGATATTTCGCGCTTTGTATATTCAAGAGTTTTATCGCGCAGAGCCTTATCAAAAGCGGACGGTGCGTGCATATAACGCCCCTCGTAGCGCTCACCGTTATATGGAAGATGATATGAGTTGATTTTTACGTTATATTTTTTGCAAAGAGCTTTTGTTTTTTCGCACATATCGTAAAAAACGTCAAATGCACCCTCTACGTTAAAATCAGCACCTATACATAATTCTATGCAATCGAAATATCCCGAGGAAAAGATATTCTCAAGCGGATGCTTTACTGATAAGCCAAGATTTCTGTTCATATCTACCTCAATAAATAAACGGTCGTTCGATACTTAAAAAGGCAAAGAACGACCGTTTTTTGTTATAAAGAATGATTTAGGCGTAAGCCTTGATAGCCTCAGGACACTCTTCAACCGCGATAGAAGCGGTCATAACGAGATTAACTTCCTTTGTAATATTCTCAAGCTTCTTGAGCATATTTTCGAATGCTACAACGTCGTTAGCAACAATCTTAAGAGCGGAATCAACAAAGATATCTGTAATATCAGAGTTAGATGCAAGAATACCTGCAATGAAGCCGTAAAGCGCGTCTGCATCGTTAACAGAGTACGCATCGGTATCTATAAGACGAGCCTTATATGTAATATCGTGGATAAGCTTATCACCCTTCTCAATGCAAACAACGTTACCGTTAGATGCCGATGTTGCATTGTTAACCAACTCTATAAGAGTTTTGGTTTTTCCCGAGCCTTTGCCACCGATGAACAATTTAATCATTTTTCAAATTCCTCCTATATCTCGAAGATTAAATATCTTCTATATTTATTGTACACGAAATACAAGAAAAATGCAATAGTTTTATCGCATTTTTCTTGTAAAAATTAATAATTCATATTTGTGTAAGTTACACAATTTATATAGGATTATTTGCCTGAAATACGCTTTTCCAAAGCTTCCTTCTGCTCTTTATAACCGGGTTTTCCAAGAAGAGCAAACATATTCTTTTTGTATGCCTCAACACCAGGCTGATCGAAGGGATTTACACCAAGAAGATAGCCTGACATAGCACAAGCAAACTCGAAGAAATAAATAAGATAACCTAATGAAACAGCACTTCTATCTTCAACCTCAAGCATAAGATTGGGAACACCGCCGTCATTATGTGCAATCAAAGTTGCAAGCATAGCAGTCTTGTTCACGTAATCAAGCTCTTTACCGGCAATGAAATTAAGTCCATCAACGTTTGCAGGATCATCAGGAATAACAAAAGCAGCACCGGAATCCTTTACGCTGATAACAGTTTCAAACTGGTTTCTGCAGCCTTCCTGAATATACTGACCGAGAGAATGAAGATCGGTAGAGAAAATTACAGAGTTGGGGAAAATGCCCTTCCCGTCTTTACCCGAGCTTTCACCGTAAAGCTGCTTCCACCACTCGTTAAGCATAAGGAGATAAGGCTCGTAACCTACGAGGATTTCGGTGGTTTTTCCCTTTCTGTAAAGGATATTACGCATAACAGCGTATTTAAGAGCATCATTTTCATCAAGATCATCGGAAACGAATTTCTCCATAGCCGATTTAGCGCCACACATAAGGCCGTCAATGTCAATACCTGCAACTGCAATAGGAAGAAGACCAACCGCAGTAAGAACAGAATAGCGTCCACCAACGTCATCAGGCACAACAAAGGTTTCGTATCCGGCTTCGTCAGAGAACTTTTTAAGTGTTCCGCGAGCCTTATCGGTGGTAACAAAGATACGGTCTTTAGCACCCTCCTCACCGTATTTTTCAACGAGAAGCTTCTTGAATACTCTGAATGCAATAGCAGGCTCGGTGGTAGTTCCGGATTTAGAAATAACGTTTACGGCAATATCCTTACCCTCGCAAATAGAGAGAAGCTCGGTAAGAGCTGTTGTGGAAATGTTATTTCCTGCAAAATAGATATCAGGAGTATCCTTTTTCAAATTGTTATAAAGAGGACTTTTTACAAATTCAATTACAGCTCTAGCGCCAAGATATGAACCGCCAATACCTATAACAACGAGAATATCGGCATTCTTCTTGATTTTCTCAGCCGCAATCTTAATTCTTGCAAACTCTTCTTTATCGTAATTTTCAGGAAGCTTTACCCAACCGGTAAAATCATTTCCCTGACCTTCGCCACTTACAAGCATATTATGCGCAACTTTGGCAAAAGGCTTCATATATTCGATTTCGTGATTTGAAACAAAACCTTCGGCAAATTTACAATTCAGTTTAACACTCATTTTTATTGCTCCGTTCTAATTATTTAAGCTATTTTATTATACAATGTTTTTTATATATTTTCAATAGCTTTAAAGACTTTTTTCAGTTACCAATAAAGATTTTTTTCAACATTTTTCCTAATATATCTAAATATGTTATCTCTACGATCTCTTCATCAATAATTATATCGGAAAAGCCTATTTGCTCACCGTTTACAGCGTATATAATTTTACCAACCTTATCGCCTTTTTTCATCGGAGCAACAATTGCCTCGGGAAGAACAAAGCTTTTTTCAACAATAGAAGCAACTTCCTTAGGTAAAACTGTTTCAAAGCCTTCGGAATAAATATTAACTTTTGATTTTTTACCCCGAATTACTGGAGTTGATTCAAGATATCCGCTAAAATCTCTGTAAAGTGTAAAATTCGCAAAACCGAAATCCAACATCTCTCTGGCAATATTATTTCTAATATCCTTTGTTTCAGCTCCCATTATAACCGCAATAAGCTGCATTCCGTCTCTTTTAGCAGTCGCACTGATACAAAAACCGGCTTTATCGGTTGAGCCTGTTTTTAAGCCGTTACAGCCGTCATAATATCTGACGAGTCTGTTTGTGTTTGTAAGTGTAAATTCACCGTTTCTTATACTATCCTGCCATACGGAGCTGTATTTGAGAATAATATCGTGTTTAATAAGTTCCTTTGACATCAAACCTATATCTGCGGCGCAAGTGTAATGATTTTTTGTGGTATCATCAAGTCCGGTTGGATTTTCAAAATTCGTATTTTTAAGCCCAAGCTCTCTGGCTTTCATATTCATTTTTTTAACGAAAGATGCTTCACTTCCGCAAACCAACTCAGCAAGAGCTGTTGCAGCATCGTTGGCACTTGCAATTATAGTACTCTTTAAAAGATCAAGAACACTTATTCTTTCCCCTTCTTTTAAAAACACCTGGCTTCCGCCCTTTGATGCGGCATTTGCACTTATACTTACCGTATCCTCAAGCTTAATTTTTCCTTCTTCAAGAGCTTCTGCAACAAGAAGCAACGTCATAATTTTTGTAACAGATGCCGGCTCGGCAGATGCAAACTGATTATCCGAATACAAAACAGTCCCCGTAGTCGCTTCTATAAGATAGGTAGAAAATGATTCGTTACTAGGTTTAAATTCAGGCATTTCAATCTTAAAATTATCTTCTGCCGAGATTTTTGTGCCATAATCAGCAAAAACATTGCAGTACAGCATTCCGCACAACAAACTAACAACCAAACAAAAAGATACAATCCTTTTCATAATATAAAACTCCTCGTCCATTTTGTTAAATTATATTTGGATTTTTTCTCGGATATTCTTATATTATTTTTTTATTTTCAAATATTGTTACATATTTTAAACTTTTTTTAAAATAACCTTGTTTTTAGCTGCGAAATATGATATTATATATATGTTTGATTGGAGGTGGCAAAACTGAAAAAATCTAACCAAAAAAGCATTATAAAGCTTAATATAGCAAGAGATGGAAAAGGTATCAGTAAAAAGGACCCGCTTAATCCATCCGGCCTAAAAAGATTTTTCATGACTTTGAAAAATAATATGACCAAGCTCACGCTTGTAAATATAATTATGGTGCTTGGAAATGCACCGCTTCTGTTCTTCATCGCAACCCTTTCGGGATATACAAAAAATGCAGTTTTAATGCCGATGAACGACGTGGCGCAGAATATATCGGGTCTGTTTATGATCGAGGGTGTAACACCGGCAGGAATGTCACTCTATGCTATGGAAGGTATGCAATCCTCTGTTCTTCAAAACACGACGCTTACTTATGTTTTTTGGGCGCTTAGCGCCTTGACGCTTCTAACCTTTGGCTTGGTAAACACAGGCACTGCATACATACTCCGAAATATAGCTATGGGTGATGCAGTATTTGTATGGGGCGACTTCTGGTATGCAGTAAAGAGAAACTGGAAACAAGCAATTCCTTTCGGTATATTTGATGGAATTGTTAACATAATTCTTGTTTTCAATATTTTCTCAACTATGACCAGTCCTAACTTCCTTGTTTCCCTTATGTTCTGGGCTAACATAATGATCTTTATTCTGTACTTCTTTATGAGATGTTATTTCTACGTACAGATAGTTTCGTTTAAATTAAAAGCCTTTAAAATTATAAAGAATTCCTTTATATTCGCATTAATCGGCTTTAAGAGAAACATACTCGCATTCTTGGGAACGGCTATTCTTTTGATTCTTGAGTTTATGTTCCTCTTTGTAACCGGAGGACTTCTTCTTCCCTTTGCCGTTGCCCTGCCCCTGATCATGTTCTTCTCTTGTTCGGCTTATATGAAGGTTTATGCTGCATATTTCAAGATCAAAGAAATAATCATCGACCCCTACAAAGCAGAGCATCCCGAGCTTTATCCCAAGGAGGAAGAAGCTACGGACGACGTTGTAATGCACGATGACGTTACCGAGCGAGAAAGACTTGAAGAAATAAAGAAAAGAAACAACATTCAATAAACATATTTAATATTTACTAAAAAAAGGGCGAACAGTTATTTGTTCGCCTTTTTTATACAAAAGTATCATATCGTCAGTAAAACGAGGTATCTTTGGTGCAGAATTTTTACGCCTTCCATTTGGTTTTTCGTGTTGGCGTATACTTATATTGAAAGATTATTTTCCGAAATCATTAAGCGAATAGAACGAATATCCCATTTTTCTCCATTCTTTTATAAGAAATGGTAATATTTCTGCATTGGTTTTAGAGGTTGGATGAAGCAATATAACAGCACCGTCATGGGTGTTTTTTAATAATTTGTTTATTGCTTTGTTATTATCCATCTGTCTCGAATTATCCCAATCATCATAGCATAGACTCCAAAAAACGGTTGTATATCCAAGCTCGTTAATATATTTCACCGCTTCAACGCTATATTTTCCCTCCGGAAATCTAAAAAATTTTGACATTGTGTTTCCGGTTTCCTCGGTGTATATTCTCTCAAGGGATTCTAGGTCACGCTTAATTTCTTCTTTTGAAGAATATGAAAGGTTTTTATGATTTTTTGTGTGATTACAAACAAGATGCCCTTCATCTTGCATTCTTTTAACCAAATCTGTATTTTTTAATATTATATTGTCAAGCAGGAAAAACGCAGCAGGAATATTTTCACTATAAAGAATGTCTAATATTTTTTTAATATTTCCATTCTCATATCCGGCATCAAAGGTTAAATAAAGTCGTTTTTCACCATTTGAAGCCGATTTGTCATCAATAAAAATGCAGTTATACTCTGAAATCAGCTCAGAATTTTCGGGAAAACCCGGTCTTAAATTTCCTCTTTTCTTTATATACCAGGAATTTGATTCTTTGCAAAAAGCATTAAAGGAAAATATTTGAGTTAAAATCAGCACCGCAACAAAAATCTTCTTAAACAAGTTCATATTTTATTTCCACATCTATATTTTACTATTAATTTATGTATATAAAGAAAAAATATAGGTGGAAAAATAAAGAACGGATGTCATAAACATCCGTTCTAAAAAATTACTTGAACTTACGCTTTCTAGCTGCCTCAGCCTTCTTCTTACGCTTAACGCTGGGCTTCTCGTAATGCTCTCTCTTACGAAGCTCGGTAAGAATACCGGACTTTACGCACTGTCTCTTAAAACGACGAAGCGCGTTGTCAAGAGTCTCATTTTCTTTTACTCTGATTTCTGCCATCTTTATTTCCCCTCCCTTCGCTATGCAAAGAGACCTTAATCTCAAAATTTTTACCTATTAATTATAAAGCATTTAACAATATTTGTCAAGAGCTTTTTTGCAGTTTTTTAGATATTTTTTAAAAAAAACGAAAAACTTAGGCATTCTTATGCTGTTTTGCAGCAGTAAGAGTATTCTTCAAAAGCATGGTAATCGTCATAGGCCCAACACCGCCCGGAACAGGTGTAATCTTCGATGTAAGCGGCTCAACCTCATCAAATTTAACGTCACCGCAAAGAGTTCCATCTTGTCTTCTGTTGATACCAACGTCAATAACAACAGCGCCGGGTTTCACCATATCGGCAGTCAAAAATTCGCTCTTACCGATTGCAACAACCAAAATATCTGCGCTCTTTGTAATTTCAGCAAGATTTTTCGTACGGGAATGACATACAGTAACAGTACCGTTTCTTTCAAGCAAAAGATGTGCCATAGGTTTGCCAACAATGTTACTGCGACCTACAACTACGCAAGTCTTTCCTTCGATTTCAACTTCATAATGTTTTAAAAGCTCCACGATGCCGGCAGGTGTGCAGGGCAAGAAGGTATAATTTCCTATCATTATTTTCCCAACGTTTTCGGGATGAAAGGCATCTACGTCCTTTGTGGGAGAAATACGGTTGATAACCTTTTGCTCATCAATAGTTTTTGGCAACGGAAGCTGAACAAGAATTCCATCTACTCTATCGTCGTTGTTAAGCTCGTCAATTTTCGCAAGAAGCTCTTCCTCGGAAATATCAGCGTCATATTTAATTTCAAAGGAAGTCATTCCTACCTCTAGGCAGGCTTTATGCTTATTTCTAACGTAAACAGCACTTGCAGGATTATCACCAACCATGATTACAGCAAGTCCCGGTGCTGTGTTGTATTCATTCTTAAAAGCTGCGACATCTTTCGCAATTTCTTCTCTTACTTTAGCCGAAACAACCTTGCCGCTAATCAATTCTGCCATGTTATTTCTTGCCTTTCTTTTGAGTTTTATTATTCGAATTGTTTTTATGATAAAATGGTCTGTTAGGCTTTTTGATTGCAAAATAGATAAGTAATGCAGCTGCTGCAACAAATATTACTGCAGCCAACGCCTGAGAAATTCTAATTCCCCATTCCTCCGGACCAAAATACAAGCTATCGGTTCTGAGTCCTTCAATAAGCATTCTGCCAAGGCCATACCAACCGAATATCATAAGGAAGAGCTGTCCGTCATACTTTTTGTGAATAAATTTTGCAAAAAGGTAAACAAGCAAAACACCAAGAAGATTCCAAAGCGATTCGTAAAGGAACGTCGGATGAACGTAAGCCATTCCGCCATATTCAACGTCGGTTATAATTCCATCGAGAATATCTGCGTTGATATTATGGTTTTTAAGTCCCATCCTGATAAACGAGTCGGTCTGTACACCGTATGCCTCACCGTTCATAAAGTTGCCCCATCTGCCAATGCCCTGAGCAAGAAGAACTCCGGGAGAAACGCAGTCGGCAAAAGCCAAAAAGTTTATCTTTTTGTAATAACAAACGCAAAGAACTGTAATTCCACCTGCGATTATACCGCCATAAATTGCAAGACCGCCGTTCCAAATAGCAAATACGTCACCAAAAGTCTTAAATTCATTAAGTTTTGTAAAAACGTAATAGAGTCTTGCGCCGATAATTCCAATAGGAATTGTAAACAAAGCAAAATCAATAACGTCCTCAAAGGTAATACCTATTTTTTTTGCTTGAACAACTGTATACGCAACCGCGGCAATCATTCCGCAAACAATAAAGATTGCATACCATCTGATAGAAGTTCCAAAGAAATAAGGATTAACCTCAAAATTGCCGATTCCTATACCGGGAAAGCTTATAATTGACATATATACCCCTTTCAAATTAGTATTTTAACCGATATGTTCCGTTTATAACATCGGAAATAGTAATTTTATCAAGCTTTGATGCAATATCAAAGCTTATATAATCGAAGATATGATGAAGGTTGCAGGATGTTTTATCGCAATTCAAAGAGCATCCCTCCGAGTTGTCAACACATCTTGCAATAGCAATCGGCCCGTCGATAAGCTCAATCACCATTTTAAGAGTAATTTTGTCAGGAGCGATATTAAGCTTATATCCGCCCCTTGCACCTTTATAAGATTCAACTATGCCCGAAGTAACGAGCTTATGTAGAATTTTCAAGGTAAATCGCTGTGTAACGGAGGTTTCCGCCGACAAGGTTTTTGCATCGGTAACTTCCTTATGCTCTGCCATTGACGATAATATTCTAAGTGCGTAATCAGACTCCGACGTTATTCTCATCGTTTTCCTCCATGAAATAAATTAATGCGAGGCATTGTAAAGCACACGCCTCGCATTGGAAAAATTACTTGTTGACCTTATGCTTATCAAGAACTGCGTGAATTTTCTTGGACTGATCAAGAAGATGGCTGATAGTTCTATCGTGATTAAGAGTATCAACTATGTAAGCTACATACTTACACATATTAACCTCGGTATACCACTCTCTCGCAAGAAGCTCCGGAGTTCTGTAAACCAAATTGGTAGTAAATATCTGAGTAATAGTACCTTCTTCGTATGCTTTATCCATATTCTCAAGACCGTTGCAGAAGAGACCGAATGTTGCAAATACGAAAATACGCTTCGCACCCTTGTCCTTAAGCTGCTTTGCAACGTCAATAACAGAATCACCGGAGGATATCATGTCGTCAACAATAATAACGTCCTTATCCTTAACGTCACGGCCAAGATACTCATGAGCAACTATAGGATTCTTACCGTTAATAATAACCGAATAGTCACGTCTCTTGTAGAACATACCAAGGTCAATACCCATAACGGAGGAATAGTACATACATTTTCCCATTCCACCCTCATCGGGAGAGATTATCATAGTAGTATCGGGATCAATATCAATGTCAGGATACTTGGAAAGCATAGCCTTGATCATCTGGTAAGAAGAACGAACGTCTTCAAATCCGTTAAGAGGAATAGAGTTCTGTACTCGGGGATCATGAGCATCGAAAGTAATAATATTTGTTACGCCCATATTAGTAAGCTCCTGGAGAGCGAGAGCGCAGTCAAGAGACTCTCTGCCGGATCTCTTATGCTGTCTTCCCTCGTAAAGCATAGGCATAATTACGCTGATTCTACGTGCCTTACCGCCAATAGCACCAATAATACGCTTGAGATCCTGGAAATGATCGTCAGGACTCATAGGTACGGTATTACCGTACATTTTATAAGTAACTCCGTGATTAAAAACATCACAGATAATATAAACATCATTACCTCTGAGCGAATGGCGAACAGTTCCCTTCGCCTCACCGCTGCCAAATCTGGGGCAAGGTGCCTCAATAAGGAAGGTTCCGTCGTTATCATGACGACGCCACTCCTTAAGATAAAAATCAACCTGGTTTGCGAAATCTTCGCAGCCTTTCATGCCGATAACGCTAAGATCGCCGTATACGTTTTCCCTCATATTTAATCTCCCATTTTAATAAAATAGTCATACACATATATTATATAATACTTTTTTTATAAAGTCAATAGAAATATTACCAAAAAGAAGCACAAATAATCGAAAAAACACGAAGGAGGTCTTTTATATGTTAGACAAAAAAGGTATTATGACCGTAAGAGCCTATACAGCCGGCGGAGCATTACCAATATCCGATGCAACCGTAAGAATATTCGGCGCAGAGGAAGACAACAAAGATGTCGTATTCTCACTTACAACCGACGAGGACGGAGTTACAAAGCCAGTAACGCTTCCCGCACCGGATATTTCTATTTCTTTAGATCCAAACGCAAAAGAGAAACCCTATTCGCTTTACAACATCGAAATTTTCAAAGATGGATATTATTCAAAAAGGCTGTATAACATTCCCGTATTTCCAAACACAAACTCTGAACAGCTTTTGGCTATGATTCCCTTCTCTTCTTTTCCGAGCAATTATCCTCGCGGCAGTGTAAATACCGAAAACGAATATATTCAACAATAACGAAAGGATAGAAACAATGGCATTTGAACCAGTAATTCCAGAACAGATAATCGTACATCTTGGCGCTCCGGATTCGGATGCAATGAACGTTACCGAAAGCTTTGCTTCATATATAAAAAACGTAGCTTCCAGCGAAATATATCCGACCTGGCCCGAAGAAGCTTTGCGAGCTAATATTTTAGCTCAAATATCGGTTGCATTAAACAGAGTTTATACCGGTTTTTACAGAAACAAAGGTTATAATTTTGATATTACAAATTCACCCGCATACGATCAGACGTATGTATATCAAAGAGATATATATACAAATATTTCGGAAATTGTTGATGAAATATTCAACAGTTATATTCGCAAGGGTGAATATATTGAACCTTTATTCGCAGAGTTTTGCGACGGAGTGGAGGTACAGTGCAACGGCCTTGAGCAATGGGGCAGCGTCGAACTTGCAAACCAAGGCTTAAGTTATCTTGACATTCTTAAACGGTACTACGGAAATGATATTTCAATCGTTGAAAACGTACAAGTCGGCGAATCACCTGCTCTAACTCCGTCCGCAACTCTTAGAGAGGGAGATACCGGTCTGGAAATTGAAATCCTGCAAAGACGCTTAAACAGAATATCCGCAAACTTCCCGGGAATACCGAAAATTTTTCCCGCTGACGGATTTTTTGGTAGCTCTACCACAGAAAGTGTAAGAAAATTCCAAGAAGTCTTTAACTTAACAGCCGATGGAGTAGTAGGAAAAGCAACATGGAACAGTATACAGGCTATTTATAATGCTGTAAAAAAATTATACACTGTCAGTTCCGAAGGGTTAACGGTAGACGAACTTTCAACCCGTTATCCGGGCGAACTGTCAATCGGTGCGTCCGGAGACGGTGTTTTAACATTGCAGTATTACTTAAGCTATATCGCATTGTTTGTGCAAACCGTCTTATCGGCAGGTTTTGACGGCTCATACGGTCCGCTTACGGAGAATGCAGTACGTTCGTTCCAGAAAACATACGGATTACCCGAAACAGGCACAGTAGACCGTACAACTTGGGAAAGAATAGAAAGCGTTTATCAATCCCTTATCGATGAAATTGATTACGAATTTTACAGCGGACGTATTCTTCCCTTTCCCGGCAGAGTTTTGCGAATCGGAATCGAAGGAAACGACGTACGCGCTTTGCAAGAATATTTAAATTATATTGCAGATACTTATCCCGAAATCCCAAAATCAAACGTTGACGGAATTTTTGGAGCATCGACGGCAAATCAGGTAAAAGCTTTCAAGGAATTATTTGATTTAAGCGGAGATCCCGAAAGAGTTTCCGCATCAACCTGGAACTCTATAACAAACATCTACGACGATCTTTATTCGGGCGCACTTGTCAATGATGGTCAGTACCCCGGATATGATATTTCATAATGCGGAGAGATTTATGTATAGTTTGAACAACAAAAAAGATTATATAAAATCAATACAGAAGTATCTTTTATCCGTATATCCTAAAGAACATATTCCTCAAAACGGTATATACGAGGACAGAACAAGAGATCAAATAATTAAATTTCAAAAGGATTCAGGACTTACAGAAAACGGTGTTATAGATGATAGAACCTTAAGAATGCTTTATAATGCGTCAAAAAAACAAATACAAAGCAAAAAATTACCTAAAAACGAGAATTTAAAATACCGATACTACGACGAACAAATGCGTGAAATTAACCAAATAATTGCCGAACTTCTCAACTATTACGGTAAACACCACAGACTTTTACCTCTTCCTTATTTTTCAGAAGAAACCGTTCTGTCGGTCAATGAATTAAGACGGATATACTCCCTTGACTCAAGCGATGAAATCGATGAAGAGCTATATAGCATTATGATAAAAGATTATAATTCTTTATTGTAAGTGAAAATAAAGAGACAGAGAGGATATAATTAATTAAACCAACAACATAACGGAGATAAAATGAGCAGTAAATTCACAGAAAAAGCAGAAAACGTATTAAACCGAGCTATAAGCAATGCGGAAGAATTCGGTCATACCTATATCGGAACCGAACATTTATTGCTTGCTCTTTCCTCTGAAGAAGGAACTTATGCAGCAGTACTACTCGTAAAACACAGATTAAATGCCGATTTACTGCGTAAAATTATTACCGAATATTCCGGGCGTGGCGAAAGAACCTCGCTATCATCAAGAGACACAACTCCGAGATGTCGCAAAATTATAGAAGATGCATATAAAATTGCCGAAAAATACGGCTCGGATAAAATAGGTACAGAGCATCTTTTATATTCTATCTTGGAAGAAAAAGACAGCGTTGCGGGAAGAATGATTACTAAAGCCGACGTAAATCAATCGCTTTTAAAGGAAGACCTTATCGGGTATATACGATTATCCCAAAGAGAGTTTATAAAAGTTCTTGAATTTGCCGATTCAAACATACCGAATCTAACAAAATACGGAATCAATATGACAAAACTGGCAAACAAAGGAGAATATGATCCCGTAATAGGAAGAGATAAAGAAACAGAGCGAATCATCCGTATTCTTTCAAGAAAAAGAAAAAACAACCCCTGCTTAATCGGTGATGCAGGAGTTGGTAAAACCGCTATTATCGAAGGACTTGCTGAAAGAATAGCAACCGGAAAAGTGCCTCTGTCCATGGTCGGAAAAATAATAATTTCAATCGACCTTTCCGCAATGGTTGCCGGGGCAAAATATCGAGGAGATTTTGAAGAAAGAATAAAAAATATACTCGACGAAGCAACAAAAAACAAGTCGGTTATATTGTTTATTGATGAAATCCACACAATTGTTGGAGCAGGCTCGGCTGAAGGCGCAATTGATGCATCGAATATTATGAAACCTGAACTTGCAAGAGGAAATATACAGCTTATCGGCGCAACTACCCTGGCGGAATACCGAAAATTCATAGAAAAAGACTCGGCTTTAGAGCGACGCTTCCAGCCGGTCTATATTGAAGAGCCTAGACGCGAAGAAGCGATAGACATTCTAATGGGTATAAAGCAAAAGTACGAAGAACACCATAAAATTAAAATCGACGATTCAGCAATATATTCGTCGGTCGATTTATCCTGCAGATATTTACCCGACAGACATCTCCCAGATAAAGCAATAGACCTGCTCGACGAAGCTTGTGCAATGGCAACTTCGGCAAACTCAAAAAGTGATTTATTGCAAAATACCGATGTTATATCCGAGCAGAATGGCGTTTCTGCATATTCAGTTTCACAAAAAACAATTATAGATGTTGTTTCCGAAATCATTGGACACAGTATAACAGAAACTACCGATAAAGAGAGGGACTTATTCACTTCGTTGAATTATACCATCATCGGACAAAAAGATGCCATGTTAAAGCTTTCTCAAGTTGTTAAGCGAAGCAGATCGGATCTTCACGACGAAAGTAAACCAAAAGGAATTTTTCTTTTTGTTGGTGAAAGCGGTATAGGTAAAACCGAAACGGCATACGCTTTGGCTAACGAACTTTTTGGCAGCCGCGAAGCTCTTATCAGATTCGATATGTCCGAATATTCCGAATCGTATTCCACCTCAAAGCTTATTGGTTCTGCTCCCGGTTACGTAGGTTACGAGGAAACGAACAGCCCTTTAGATAAAATAAGGTATCAACCCTACTCTGTCATTTTATTTGATGAAATTGAAAAAGCACATCCAAACGTTCACGCATTGTTGTTACAAATTTTTGACAATGGAATTTTAACCGATTCCAAAGGACGAAAAATCAATTTCAGAAACTCATATATCGTTATGACGTCAAACGTTTGTTCTGAAAGCGTCGGTTTTTCCGATTCAATCGGATTTATAAGTAGCGAAGAAAAAGATAGCGTATATAAAATATTAAGAACCAGCTTTAAAGAGGAGTTTTTGAACAGAATCGACGAAATAATTAAATTCAAAGCGCTTGATCTTTTATCTTTAAAAGAAATAGCGACCAACAAGCTTAACGGCCTTCGTTTGAAAATGGAACAAAAAGATGTTTTGATAGACTATACGGATAGGGTTGTCGAATCTATTGCAAAAAAATCTATAAAGGAAAAGCAAAGCGCTCGTTCCCTTCTGCGACTTATATCATCCGAAATAGAGTTGCAATTAATATCAATCATCAATGAAGAAAACAATCCCGAAACCAAAATTTTAATAGATGCAAACGACGGTGAAATTTTCTTCAAACGATTAAACCCCAGTCTGCTTCTTTAATCAGCCCCTTAAGCTTTTAAATAAAAATAAAAAACTGATAACGCAAGATAAATCAAGCGTTATCAGCTTTTTTTACTTTATAACATTGAATTTAACAAGGAACATAATAACAATACCGGCGATTGAATAAACCTCAATAAGAGTACCGAGCAATCCAAGCAATGCACCGATTACAGCACCCAGAACAGGAATCCATCCGGTAACAAGCGTCGCAAACCAGATAGCAACTCCGGCTACAATAGCTGCAACAACGTAAACAATAACACCAACTACAAGGTCAGCAACTTCTTTTGCATATTTCCAGGATAAGGGGAAAAATTTCTTTAAAAATTCCATAGTAAATACCTCCTTTATAATTATATTATAACACAAACATGAAAAATGTCAACATTTTAAGGAAAAATTTGTTATTATAGCCTTCTAAGACGAAGTACAAAAATATTTTTGCTGTTTTGATGAAAAGAAAAAAATCCAAGTAAAAGACTTGGATTTTTGGGGTGAAATATGGGATTCGAACCCACGACCTCCAGGGCCACAACCTGGCGCTCTAACCAGCTGAGCTAATTCCACCATATTATCTGGCGTGCCTTGAGGGACTCGAACCCCCGACCTACTGCTTAGAAGGCAGTTGCTCTATCCAGCTGAGCTAAAGGCACATACTTGACAACGCAAACTATTATAACAGAACATTTTAACTTTGTCAAGAGGTTTTACAACTTTTTTATAAAAAATAAATTGATGAAAACACGTGCTCGTTCGTTAGCCGACCATTGCAATCAATATTTTAAGAAAAACAAACGAATTTACTTTCTGCAAACCAGCTTAACTCCTTCAATGGCAACAATTCGAAGTGTATCACCGATTTCGAAAACGTCGTTTTCCAAAGCACCGCGAGCAGCCCAAATACAACCGTTAACCTTCACTTCACCGCAGCCGGCAAAATTATCAATTTTTTCGATAACAACGCACTTCGACCCTATAATATCTTCAATCTGTGAATCTTTTTTCTTAGCTAAACCAAACATCGAAATAAAAACCTCTATTTTTTTAATAATAATAT
Source organism: Eubacteriales bacterium (assembly GCA_045636445.1). Taxonomy (GTDB): domain Bacteria; phylum Bacillota; class Clostridia; order Oscillospirales; family CAG-272; genus UBA1740. The sequence continues at coordinate 18,147 of JAZTXO010000015.1, forward strand.
CATATAAATTTCAATTTGTCAACCGAGATATCGTTTATAAGCCTGTTTTGGGGTTGTTTTTCATATTTTTTGGTCTTTTTTCGACCATTTTAAGCCATTTTGTCCATTATTATAAAAAAACTCTTGACAAATTGAAAAGTTTATAGTATTATATCATAGGCGTAGACAGACCAAACTAACAAAGGAGGAAAAGTCATGTTTGAAACCTTAAAGAATTTTATGGTAGAAGAACTCAATGTTAATGCTGATGCAGTAACTATGGAAGCAGAGCTTACCGGTGATCTTGGTATAAACTCTCTTGAGCTTGCCGATCTCGTATATGCTTGCGAAGAAAAGTTCGGTGTTGAAATCGACGACGATGATCTTCGTAATTTCATTACCGTAGGCGATGTTGTTCGCTATCTCGAAGCAAAGGCTTAATTTCGTATATAAACTTGCAAAGGTTGCTTTGTTTTTCAAAGCAACCTTTGTTTCTCCTATTAAAGTTTTATAAAAATTACGTTGTACGTTTGATCGTCATTAAGATTATTTTTAATCAAATCGGAGTATTTGTTTTTCAAGAACTCAACCTCGGTTGATGACTCGGAAAGACTTTTTTGATTCACAAAAAACTGAATAAGCTTTTCTTTTTTCATAGAAAGCAAGGTTTTACAAGCCAAAGATATAATTTTTTTCGTTTCTTTATCGTCTTTAAGCACCGGAAAATCAACTCGCAATATCTCTCCCCCTCCGGCTCTCTCACTTGCAACTGCAAATCTAAGTTCGGTTGTGGGATCGGTGCATTCCTTATCAATTTTGACTGTTTTTAAAATCATTTTTTATACCTCGTTAAAACATTAAGGGTATTTTATCATATATTAATTAAAAAGTAAATAGCTCGGAGTAGAAAATGACCGAATTACTGATAAAAATATTTATTAAAAACCGAAAAAACACAACAGACCCGATCGTAAGAAAAAATTATGGAACACTATCGGGTGCGGTTGGTATTGCAACAAATCTTATTTTGACCGTGCTTAAGCTAATAATCGGAATGATGACCTTTTCGTTTGCAATAATTGCAGATGCCTTTAACAACTTATCTGATGCAAGTGCGTCGCTGATAACCCTTATAAGTTTCAAGCTCTCATCCAAGCCTGCTGATAAAGAGCATCCTTTCGGACACGCAAGACTTGAATATATAGCTTCGATGATCGTCTCTTTCCTTATACTACTTGTAGGATTTGAACTATTTTTGGATTCATTTAAAATTATAATAGGACTCGATGAACCGAAAGCAAGCTACAACGGATCAATAACAATAATAATTCTTTCTATTTCAATTCTTTTAAAGCTTTGGTTAGGTGTTTTCTACAGAAAAATCGGAAGGAAAATTAATTCAAAAATAATTTATGCAACGGCAGCAGACTCAATAATAGACTCAATTTCGACTGTATCTGTCCTAATTTCTGCAATTATAATACAGTTCACAGGTTTTGTAATTCTCGACTCTATCGTTGGAATATGTGTTTCCGGATTAATTATTTTTGCAGGTGCGAAAATTTTAAATGATACCAAAAACGTCCTTTTAGGAGAAGCTCCCGTTAAAGAAACGGTAGACACAATAAAAGCCATAGTTAAAGAAAATAAAGAAATAATCGACATTCACGACCTTTTGGTGCATAATTACGGACCGGGAAAAATCATGGCATCCTTCCATGCAGAGGTTGATGGCAAAAAAGATATATACGAGCTACACGATGTAATTGATAAAACAGAACGCGAGATAAAAGAAAGGCTTGG
>JAZTXO010000016.1:0-1601 GCA_045636445.1 Eubacteriales bacterium
GCATCGGTTTTGTTCATCGGAAACATCGGATTTCCGCAATCACCGCACAAAAGAAAGCCTGAATAAACGTTAGGGTTTTTCTTTACCCCTCTGTAATGATACCTCGTTCTTTTTTTCAAAGCTTCCTGAGTTAAGGCAAACGTGCGTTTATCGATTATCGCCTCGTGATGATTTTCAAAAACAAGTTGTTCACTTTCGTCAACCTTTTTAGCATCCCCGTTAATCTTGGTACGGGTAGATTTGCCCTGACGCAGAGTGCCGATATAAAAATCATTCTGCAAAATTGTTTGAACGGTTGCAATACTCCAAACGGTTTTGTGCTTATACTTGCAATCTTCACCGTTTACTTCTTTTCTTGCCTTTCTGCTTGCGTGTGGGGTTAACGTCTGCATCTCTGTCAGATGATTTGCAATTTTCTTATATCCCCATCCCTTATTATAAAGTTCAAATATCAATCGAACAATATCCGCTTCCGCTTGCTCAACAATAATCCTTTTGTTTTTAGATGAATTCATCGAATAACCGTAGGGTACGGCAGTTAGCCAATTGCCCTCCTCCTGACGGCGTTTAACAACCGATTTAACTTTTTTGGATGTTTCGGTAACGGGGATTTCGTTCATAAGAAAACGAAACTGAATCTGCAACCAATCCTCATTGGTAGGGTAGTCTACGTTATCACCGATTGAAATAATTCTGAGTCCCGCATCACGCAAATCTTCAAGCTCTGCGAGACCTCTGCTGTTTCGGCGAGAAAAACGCGAGAAATCCTTAACAATCAGGAGCTTATAGGTCCCGTTCAACAAGAGCCGTCGCATCTTCAAATAATTTTCGCGTTGCTCGAAAGTGTAACCGCTGCAGTCACGGTCAACAAAAAAATCAAGCTCTGCATCTTCAAAATATTTGCTTACGTAATCCTGTATGATCAGTTTCTGGTTTTCGATAGACGTATTATCTTTATCCAGCTCCACGTCAACAGAAATTCTGCAATATCCTGCTATTTTCAAAAATTTATCTCCTAACTTTATTTATTTATAACAACATTGTGACATAACACGGGGGCTGATACAACCGTTAATATATGGAAAACCGCACAAGCAAATATGCTTATGCGGTCAAGGTTGGAAAAAGATTTTATATTATCCTGCATTATCCATTGCCGTTTCTTCTTTTGCCGCCAATTCGCAACTGTGCCGAAGCAAGCCTTCTATACTCTCTCTTAAATCACCGCCTCCCGATTGAAAGATTACGGGATAATAATTTTTCTTTTTCCATTCCTTGCATTGCAGAGTAACCGCGTCTTTAATCTCTTTGTTGTTTTTTTCTTCATTTGTTAACCAAAACTCTACAATCTCCTTGTCCTCTTTGACAACTATTCTCAAATAACATCAGCCCCCTGTTTTTGGTTCCATTTCCATTTTTTGTAACAAAAAATTATTTATACGCATCAGTCAAATATTGTTAATTCTAATTTTAGAAAATGTTATATAACGAAAAAAGCGAACGGATAGCTATCCGCTCGCTTTTTCTTCTTTAACCAATCGGTAAAACGTGTTAGGCTTTAAATTCAGTCGTCTCATTGCTTCTACTGCAGTTATATCACC
>JAZTXO010000017.1:0-5666 GCA_045636445.1 Eubacteriales bacterium
GGATAAAATATTGAAAATATTATATGTTACAAGCGAAGCAGGGCCTTATGCCGCAAGCGGCGGTCTTGGCGACGTTATGGGTGCGCTTCCCAAGGCAATATCGCAGAAAGAAGGTATTGAAGCTGCGGTAATTATGCCTTATTATAACACTATAAAGCAGGAATTTAAGGATAAAATGGAGCTTGTTTTAGATATGAGCTTCGACCTTTCCTGGCGTCATACAGGTGCCAGCGTTTATAAAATCGAAAACGAAGGTGTTACCTATTATTTCGTTGAAAATCATTACTATTTCGATAGAGGACGTCTTTACGGTGAATTTGACGACGCTGAAAGATTTGCTTTCTTCTCAAAGTCAGTAGTTGAATTTATGTGTCACATGGGATATTATCCCGATGTGATTCATGCAAACGATTGGCAGACCTCACCGGTTATAGTTTATCTAAAAACCGAATACGCAAATATCGAGAGCTTAAAAAACATAAAAACTGTTTATACGATCCACAACATCGAATATCAGGGTAAATTCGATCCTTATATTCTCGGTGACGTATTCGGTATCTCTTCAAAGTATAGAGACCTTTGTGTTTATGACAATGCCCTTAATTTAATGAAATCGGCAATAGTTACCTCCGATTTTGTTACAACGGTAAGCGAGGGATACGCAAAAGAGCTCGAATACGACTTCTTCGCATTCGGACTTGCTCCCATTATTAAGGCATCCGAGTATAAAATGGCAGGCGTTGTAAACGGAATTGATTATAGCTATTTCTCGCCTGAAACCGGCGGAGACATCTATCAGTCATATAGTAAAACAAATTATAAAACAGGAAAAACAAAGAACAAGAAGGCTCTTTTGGAAGAAATAGGACTTCCTTACAAAAAGGACACTCCGCTTCTTGTTATGATTACAAGACTGGCTTCTCAAAAGGGCATCGATCTTCTCCTTGCAATCCTTGACGAGCTTCTTTTGGAAGATATTCAGCTTGTTATTCTCGGAACGGGCGAAAAGGAATATGAAAACGCTCTAATCGAAGCAGAAAAAAGACATGATAATCTAAAAGCTCTTATCACCTTCGACCGTGTTCTTTCGAAGAAAATGTATGCTGCGGCAGACATTTTCCTTATGCCCTCAAAGAGTGAGCCATGCGGCCTTGCGCAAATGATATGCTGCTCCTATGCTACAATTCCAATCGTTCGTTCGGTAGGTGGCTTAAAGGATACCATAATCCCTTACGGAGCAGAGGGCGCAAACGGCTTTAGATTTGATAACTACAATGCTCATGAGCTTCTGTTTACAATTAAGAATGCCGTATCAGTTTACAAAAACAAAGAAGAGTGGCAAAAGCTCACCAAAGCAGCAAAAGCATCTAACTTTACATGGGATGCTTCTGCCGCAAAATATATACAGATTTACAAGAATTTACTAAATTAACAGGAATAAAACAAATGGCAAATAATCCGGCACAAGCATTTCTTTCGGGAAAAAAATCAAAAATTACAAAAGAAGAATTAAAAGAAAAAATTGAAGCAAAGCTTGTAACTCGAGGTATTTACGATCCTGAAAGAGCTACCGACGAACAGCTTTATCAAGCGACGGTTCACGCACTTAAGGATATAATGCTCGAGTACCGTTCCGATTTTAAAAAGCGTATTAAAGCGGCTGGCGGAAAGAAGATATGTTACCTCTGTATGGAGTTTCTCGTTGGTAGAGCGTTAAAAAACGACGCTATGAACTTAGGCGTATATAGTGAGCTTTGCGAAATACTTTCCGAATTCGGCACAAGCTTCGACAATGTTTACAGTTGCGAGGTAGATCCCGGTCTTGGAAACGGTGGTCTTGGCAGACTTGCAGCCTGCTTCATAGATTCGCTTACCGCCAAGGACTATGCTGCAAACGGCTATTCGCTCTTATACGAGAACGGTCTGTTCAAGCAAAGACTTATTGACGGTGAGCAGGTTGAGCTTCCCGATGAATGGCTTGCAAGCGGTGGAGTATGGCTTGTACCTCGCACCGAGAGAGCGGTTTCAATTAAGCTCGGAGGTAGAATAGAGGAGCGTCAGGAAAACGGAAGATTCACGATCATAAATTATGATTACGATGAAGTTAAAGCAGTTCCTTACGACCTTTTAATTCCCGGTACGGAAACCAACGCAGTAAATACGATCCGCCTTTGGAGAGCAAAGGAGATAGCTCCCACCGTTACCGACTATTCCTCTCAGGCAACCTACCTTAAGAAGCTTTCCGAAACAAACAAGGCAGAGGAAATTACAAAGCAGCTTTATCCGCCGGATAATTACGACGAGGGTAAGCTCTTAAGGCTTACTCAACAGTATTTCCTTGTTTCGGCATCTTTGCAAAGCATTATAAGCGATTATTTTGCTGAGCATGGCTCGCTTGCCGACTTTGAAAACAAGGTTGCAATTCACATTAACGATACCCATCCCGCACTTTGCATCCCCGAGCTTATGCGTATTCTTATGGATGTATATTCATATTCTTGGGACGACGCGTGGGAGGTTGTGGTAAAATCTGTAAGTTACACCAATCATACCGTTCTTCCCGAAGCTCTTGAATGTTGGAGAGTTGATCTCTTCAGTTTAAAGCTTCCCAGAATATTCATGATTGTAAATGAGATCAACCGCAGATTTACAGCAGATCTTTGGAATATGTATCCCGGAGATTGGGACAGAATTTCCAGAATGGCAATTGTTGCATATAATCAGGTTAGAATGGCTAATCTTTCTATCGTTGGCTCTCACACAGTAAATGGTGTATCAAAGCTTCACAGCGATATTCTCAAGAAAACTATTTTCCATGATTTCTACAAGATGACGCCTTGGAAGTTTACAAACGTTACAAACGGTGTAGTTCACCGCCGTTGGCTGAATTCGTCAAATCCGGCTCTTGCTTCAATGCTTGACGAGCTTATCGGTTCGGATTATCGTGAGAATGCAAGTGAGCTTATAAAGCTCCTTGAATATAAAAACGATTCCTCGGTTCTTGAAAGAATAGGGGAAATAAAAAAGCAAAACAAGGACCGCTTTGCTCAATATGCATTTGCAAAATGCGGAAAACGCATTTATACCGAATCTATTTTCGATGTTCAAATAAAAAGAATGCACGAATATAAGCGTCAGCTTCTTAACGTGCTGAAAATTATAGCTCTATATAACGAAATAATCGAAAATCCCAATGCCGACATTCCTCCGCAGACGTTTATTTTCGGATGCAAGGCCGCACCCGGCTACGTTATGGCTAAGAAGATCATAAAGCTCATCTGGTTCCTTTCTAAGGAAATTGAAGCAAATCCTCTTACTCGCGACAAACTCAAGGTTGTGTTTATGGAAGAATATAACGTTTCTATGGCAGAGGTGCTCATTCCTTCGGCAGACATATCCGAGCAGATTTCTCTCGCCGGTAAGGAAGCCAGCGGTACAGGATGTATGAAGCTAATGATGAACGGCGCTGTAACGCTCGGTACTCTTGACGGAGCAAACGTTGAAATACTCGATGCCTGCGGTAAGGATAATATTTATATTTTCGGACTTAACACACATGAGGTTGACGAGCTCTGGCGTAACGGATACGCAGCAAGAAACTACTATCACTCATCCGACCGACTTAAAGGTGTTATTGATAGACTTTATTCGCCAATAGGCGGAGAAAGCTTTGCTCACATTGCCGATTATCTTGTTGACGGAAGCGGCGGTGTTGCCGATCCCTTTATGTGTCTTGCAGATTTCGATGCTTACTTCCATGCTCATTCTAACGCAGTCAAGGATTACGGAAGAAAAGAGCTATGGGCAGAGAAATCTCTTATCAATACCGCAACAAGCGGTGTATTTGCATCCGATAACAGCGTTATAAACTACGCTGAAAACATTTGGCATGCAAAGCCTATTAACAGAATCAAATAATATTTGAGGAAAAATTTGTGATCAAACGAATTTTCGCTCCGGCAAACCTTAGCGATATTTATTGCGCCGTTGATTATATCCATAAAGACGGCGCAGATTCCTCTTGTTCATTTGAAGCAGGGGGAAGTGGAGCAATCAGATTTACAGTTTCCAGAAAGCTTGGTATTTCGTCTGTTGAAGCTCTGTTCTATGATGAATATATTTGCAACTGCATAAAAACCAAAAAGGGAAGTTTTTCGGACATCAACAATGATACGGAAAGCTATCTTTTTGATATCGGCGATATGACAAATACCGCCGCACTGCTATTTTTCACCATAAAAATATATGCTTCCGGCAAAGAACTTTACATCAACCGTTCAATAAAGCCTTATATTTCCGATTATTTTAATTCTTCGGATATGTTTCAAATAACAGTTTCAGATTTTTTGCATCCAGCACCGAAATCTGTACTTGGCGGAACAATTTATCATATTTTCGTAGATAGATTTAATCGTGGCGGTAATATTAAGCCTAAAAACGGAGCCGTTCTTGTTTCGGGAGAATGGGATAATATTCCGGAATATCCAGAATATCCGGGCGCTCCTTTAAAAAACAACACCTTTTACGGTGGTACGCTGTTTGGAATTATTGATAAGATTGACTATATAAAATCCCTTGGTGTAAACCTGATATATCTGTCACCGATATTTTCTTCTGTTTCGAATCATAAGTACGATACTGCCGATTATATGCAGGTTGATGAAATGTTCGGTGGAGAGAAAGCTCTTCGTTTGCTTGTTTCGGAATGCGAAAAACGGAATATCAAGATCATTTTGGACGGTGTATTCAATCACACCGGTGACGACAGCGTTTATTTTAACAAATATTCTCGTTACGAAACTGTCGGTGCATACAATTCAAAAAATTCACCTTACTATAACTGGTATGACTTCAAGGATTACCCTGACAAGTATGTTTGTTGGTGGGATATTCCGATTCTGCCACGTATTAACCCCGATATTCACGAATGTGGTGAATTTATTGCAGGGGAAGGTGGCGTTATTGAAAAGTATCGCAAAATGGGAATCTACGGCTTCAGACTTGACGTTGCCGATGAGCTTTCAGACGTTTTTTTATCTAAAATCAAGGACAGGCTTTCGAAAGACGGAGAAAATATTCTTTACGGTGAAGTATGGGAAGATGCTTCCTCAAAGATTGCCTACGGCGTAAGAAAGCATTACTATCTTGGCGGCGAGCTTGACGGTGTAATGAATTATCCAATCAGAGTTGGACTTATTGATTACATAGTCAATAAATCCATAGATAAATTAAATTACGCTTTATCAGCCGTTATGGCAAACGCACCTAAAAGAATACGTGACGTTCAAATGAATCTTCTTGGCTCACACGATACTTTTCGTGCCTTAACCGCTTTATCCGGAAAACAAGTCGATGGCAGAACAAACAAGGAGTTATGTACCAGTCGACTTAGCGATGAGGAATATTCTCTTGCAAGGCAAAGACTTATGTCTGCATACACAGTTTTAGCCACCATTCCCGGAATTCCTTCGATTTTCTACGGAGATGAAGTTGGTCTTGAAGGATATGGCGATCCTTTTTGCAGAATGCCTTATCCCTGGGGTAAAGAGGATACTGTATTACTGAACCATTACAGTATGATAGGTAAAATCCGTTCGGAAAACAAGGTTTATGCTGACGGAGAATTTAATCTGATTCTTTTAAATGAGAATTTGTTGATTTTTGAA
>JAZTXO010000018.1:0-16797 GCA_045636445.1 Eubacteriales bacterium
CCTCAATAATATATGCTTCTTCATTTTCGATGTTCCTATCGTTTACTTTCAAGTCAAGAATGAATACTAATATAATTCTTTAACCGTATACCCACAGCGATTATTTCGGCCTTAGCATTCATATATGATGCTTGTTCGCTATCAAGACTAACTTGCCTTAAAAAATCATCCTGTTCCATTTCTTCGATGTAATTTTCTAATTGTTGCTTCCGCAGGCGCAAAGTTCTTAATCTTTTTGTTAGCTTTAGTATGTCATAAAGCAAAGGATCGAAAGACAAACATCCAATAACTATATTCATGAAACTAGTAATAACCGGAAGAATACACAAGAGTATCGTCATGGGAAGAGCCAAATAAGAGGTGAAAGTTGAACCATCTGCAGAATATTCTATATATGCGACATCCATTGTTAAATAGCGATAAATAATGTTTGCTATTATACCTAGAACAAAAGAAACTAGTGACAGCCAAAACACCTTCCTATGTATCTGCTTACCCAAATCATAACTCTTAAGACACATAACATATCCTATATAAAGCGGCGCTACTTCGAAAGCAACTGCAAAAGCGGCAATTATGAGTCCTCTTACCCATTCGTTATCGTTTATTGTTGATTGTGCGATCTGCCAAAAACCAGCTATATCTATAATTGTCAAAGCGATTAATGCTGGTGTCGCAAATTTTTTGCTAGTATACCATGCATGTGCTTTTTTTATGGATTTGAATAATTTACTTTCAACCGAAATATTCAGTTCTCCATTCGCTTTTAATGAAACCAATTTACTCACTTTGTTCCTCCTCAGGTTCGTCTTGTTCTAAAACGCCCTTATTTGTATACTTGCCTTGATACAAGGGATTAAATTTGGAATATAATAATTCCACGAAATTTAAATCTTCTTCAGTTTTTACGATTTCTTCATCAATTAAATCTACCATTCTTTTACATTCCGCTTTATCTGATTTTCTTCGTTGAAATGTATATTCAATATGTCGAACATTTTGCTTGTGATTTTGCTCAAGAATATTGTTCTGCGAAACTATATATGTGTCTACAATACTATCTAAATATTGCGGATACAATGATATATCAATACCTTGACGTTGCAAATTCTCTATGTTTCGTTTTAAAACTTTTTCGATTCTTGAACTGGTATTTGAAATGGATTTATGTGCAGGAACACTCGGAAATCCATAAACTGCTCGATGTTTGATTTTCTTATTCATTACACTATACTCCAATGCTTATAGTTTCTATTTCGTTTTTAAACTCATCTAATAGTGTTTCAATATCAAAAATGGGCGGTAGGTTGTTTTTTTCGCCACTTGCTATTAAAACACCTGACCAATATGAAGATAATCGCGCCAACATATAATTATATATTTGAGCACAACGTTTTCTAGTTATTTCAATTGCTGTTTCTGCACACAGAAGTGTTTGTTCTTTTTTAGTCTTAATATCTTCTATATTCCCTTTTTTATTACTAATGCGCACCAGAATCGAAGCTTCTCTATTAATTTGTTCAGCAACGGTTACGTTATTTTCTATAAAGCCTTCTAATAATTTGCCGTCGGATACGCCAACTTTACTTTTGGTAATAGTTGCTATCGATGGTATGTCAACGCTATTGATTCTGTTCTCACTTTTAGAAATCATTTTGTCACAAGTTACCGACTCGATTTTGGACAAAAGTAAAACCTTATCCAGTTTTTCTTTCTCAATATTAATTTGAGATATACAAAGGCTTATTTCTTTTTTGAAAAATGGGGATAAATAAATGCCCGAATTAGTTTGTTTTACAATGCCTTTTAAAAAATCTTTTTTCCCTCTTCTTCTAAGACTCCATTCCATACAACAACCTATTCTTTTGAGTTTTAAGGGTTTATAAAATGTAGAAACAACTGAATTATACTTTCCCATATTAGAATTGCCTCCAAACAATGCCAGAATTTTTATAGTTAGATTAGCCGTATTTTTAGACAAAAATCAGCACCCATAGGAGTAAAACGACAAGAATGGTGAGCGTGCGATATATTTTCATTGTGCAAGCGACCATTCATACGATTTTCATCAATCGTTACCACTCTACATATATAATGTCGAAAAAGGTCAAAACGTCTATAAAAAAGTTTGAAAAATTTTAATTTTCTTTTTTTGCCATAAATATACATTTATGATATATATTGACAAAAGCCTTGTTTTGCAATAACTCCGAAAGACGGAGTTACACTGAACAGTTAATTGAAGAAAGAAGAGAAGAATGGTAAGTTGCAATGTGTTGTTTCTTGGTTTCATATCCTCCCTCAAGAGTTTTATTCTATAGAAGGATATAATCTGCAATCAACTGTTGCTCGACAAAGCAGAATGGATATGTTACAATTAAAGCAGAAATGAGGTGTGGCAATGTTTGATATAACAAAATTCGGACGTTATCTGTCCCGTCTTCGCAAAAATTTAGATATGACACAATCCGAACTTGCGGATAGATTAAATGTAACTCATCAAGCAGTATCGAGATACGAAAAAGGACATTGTTTCCCCGATATTTCCATTCTCGTTTTGCTTGCAGATATATTTGGTGTAACGCTTGATGAACTTATTAATTCCGGCGAACCCACAAAAGGCGAATCAATAATTCTTGGAAATGTGGCGATTGGAAACAATGATGTTGTTGCAGACGATTTTCAAGATATAGTTAACATTGCACCTATATTAAAGCCGAGTGTTTTGACTAAGCTTTCTGAAAACTGCAAAAAGCAAGGTGTTGACATTTCAAGTATAGTAGAGCTTGCTGAATATCTTAACGATGAAACGGTTGTTTCGCTAATGGAAAAGGCGGATTTTCAATCGATAAACGATGAACTGTTGAAAAAACTGCTCCCCTTGCTTGATGTTAAATCCAAATCGATGATTTTCGAAAAGATAATTGATGGCGAAATGGATTGGCATTTTATTGAGATTCTATTGCCGTATGCAGAATATCTTACGTCCCAAATTGAAGCTGCAGTTATTGAAGGTGCATTGCCCAACGAAGCGCTTGATGTTCTTTATCGCTATTATTGGGACGAGAATGAGTACAAAAACAGGAGGTAAGATATGTTTATCTGTCCGAAATGTAAATTAAAAATGGAATTACCGAAGTGCCAATGCGGATATACTGCAGTGCAAATTAATAACATTTGGCAGTTGACCGATATGCCCGATATGATAACGAACGGAGACGGGGATAAATATATCGGTTATGAGCATATCGGTGAATCCTATTCGGGTAATAGAAAACACCTAATTGAAGAATCTGATGCTATTTTTGCAGATGTAATATCTAAGTTAACGGGCGAGGGTGTTTTTCTTGATCTCGCTTGCGGTGATGGCTGCTTGTCCGTTCCTTGCGCCGCCAATGGAACAAAGATTATTGCAGGTGATATTTCCAACAATATGTTGAATGTTCTCCAAGAGAAAGCAGAACACAATAGTATTAGCCTTGATACTGTTACGCTTTGTCGTATGAATGCCCTTGATATTCCGCTTGCAGATGAAAGTGTGGACACGGTTGTTGCAAACAGCGTTTTGCACCTTATTTCCAATCCTGAAAAAGTGGTGCGTGAAATATACCGTGTTCTTAAAAAGGGCGGAGTGTTTGTGTGCAGAGATGATGCACCGGGTAAAACTCCCGAAACAACGTTTGATAATTCCCTGTATTTCGAAATCGTTAACTCGATGTACAGTGAATATTGGAACCGATTAAACGCACAAGACGTTTATCCAAAGAAATACAGTTGGAAATTCGATAGGAATGCTTTTTGTGATCAATTGTTCTCTACAAGAACCGAAAAGATAATCCAACGAAATGAAATATATCAAACACCACTAAAAGACGGTTTTCTTCCAAGATTCATCGATCGAGGTTTTTCTGATCAAGTTGATGTGCCAAAAGATTTGCACGACGAAATAATAACAGAGCTGATGCAATCTTTCAAAGAAAAATACGGAGAAACTTTCACAGATATTTCTTTGAGAGGGATAGAACAAGATATAGTTATCACGATGTATTATAAATAATAGCAGAGCCGAGGACTAACCTCGGCTCTGTTTTGCGGTAGTGGAAAATTTACCATTAAAGATAAATATGTCCCCCCGTGTGTTTTGCAACAAAATCAGCAAAACACAGTTTTCTTGATGTGTTTTTTCGTTTTTTTAAGATTAACGTTTTCGATGATTCCGTTCAATACGGTATTATCGATTCCGAACGTAGTATCGATCACAACGTCTGCCTTTGTTTTTGAAGGCTCGACGAATTCTTCATGGCGATAGCGGACAAGGTCGAGATAAACATTTGTTATATCTTCAAGGCTTAAGCCCCAAGCGAGATTTCTCTTGATTCGGCGGACTATTCGTATATCTGCCGGACAATTGACAAAAACACGCAGGTTACAAAGATTGCATATATCATTATCCCAAAGTGTGAGTAATCCTTCTATTATGATTATATCATAGTTATCTTTTGCCTCTTGAATATCGCTTTTTAACTGTCCCAACTCAAAGGAGTCGGGGCAGTTATAGTCGCGGTATTGTTTTCCGTTTTCGGTAGTTACGAGCGGAAGTTCGTTTTCGGATTTATAATACGAATCCATTGCAAACAGCTTGGTATTGTATGGAGAAAATTCAGAAACCAATCGTTCTGCAAGCGTAGATTTGCCCGAAGCACTTCCTCCGGCGATTCCGATTATATATGACTTTTTCATTGTTGTTCCTCGTTATAATACTGTGCCTGAGCGTTCCAAAGCTCGAAATATTTACCTTCTGTTTCTTCAACGAGGGAATTATGGTTGCCGTATTGCACTATTTCGCCCTCGTCAAAAACAGCTATCTTATCACAAAAACGGCAGGAAGAAAGTCTGTGAGAAATATATATCGCAGTTTTGTCGCCCACGATATTGTTGAAGTTTGAATATATCTCTGCTTCTGCAACGGGATCGAGCGCGGCAGTGGGCTCGTCAAGGATAATAAACGGTGCATCCTTGTAAAGCGTTCGCGCAAGAGCAATCTTTTGCGCTTCGCCGCCCGAAACGTCAATACCGTCGGGTTCGTATTCCTTATAAAGAAACGTATCAAGTCCATCCTTTAACGTATTCAGTCTTTCTTCAAAACCTGCATCGCGCAGACACTTTTCGGCGCGTTCTCTGTCATAGGAGCAACTGCCAGCAATATTCTCGCCAAGTGGCAAAGACAGAATCTTGAAGTCCTGAAAAACGACCGAGAACACCGACATATAATTCTCGTAATCGTATTTTCTTATATTTATGCCGTTGAGCAGTATTTCTCCCTCTGTGGGGTCATAAAGACGGCAAAGGAGCTTTATAAAGGTAGTTTTGCCGCTACCGTTTCTGCCGACAACAGCCAAGCGCTCGCCTACTTTAAACTTTAGCGAAACGTTCTTTAATGCGTAAGCTTCGCTGCCGGGATATTTGAAGGAAACGTTGCGGAATTCGATTTCGTAATCTCTGTCGCGGCGTTTTTCAACTGTGAGAGAGCCTTGATACATACTGTTGGTGATATCAAGAAACTTGAATACCTGCGCGAGAAATACTGCGTTGTTCCGCATATCGCCAAGCTGTTGAATAATAGTGCGAAAGCTGCCGGCGAACACTGTGATAGCGCCGATGTACTGTGTGATCGAGCCGACGCCAAACGCGCCCGCCCAGCCTTTAACGCAAACGTAAAGATAGACAGTTGCCGTGAACAGTGTGGCTGTAACGGCAGAAGCTACTTTCAATAATCCCATTTTTCCTTTGGCAAGCTTGGCATAATATCCCTTTGAGGCAAAAATATCGGTCTTGTCCAAATTATACTTGTCGCAAAAATCGGCAAGCTCGTAAATTCGTGCATCAACCGTATTGTCCTGACGCTTACCAAACCAACCGTAATAAACGACAAGGCGGTTGCCAAGATTGTGCTTATCGGCATTTTGGGCATGGTATTTTCCGCTTAAATTAGAAAATTTCGGTGCAAGATAGGTTACGAACAGCATCAGCAGAATTATTGCGGCGGTTACGTACGGAGAATTCAGCACGGTATAACCGCCGGCATTTTCGGGAACCTTGCTTGTAAAAAGTGATACCGTTAATGCAATACCGCCGCCGATTTGAAACAGCGATGACCAAATGGAATTGAAATTATGGGTGACACGGTGCATACCCCAACCGCCGCCGTTTTGGTTTTGCTGTATTGTTGATAACAGCGAATGGGTTTTCGGATCATCAATATCCACAAAATCCATTTTCCTCATTTTCTCGCTCATAATATGGCTGATATGTATATACATACCTGCCTGCTCGGCATCGTGCCAACGGTCGAGCAACGATTGAATAAGCGTTATCAACGCCGCAGAGCCGATAGTCCACAGTACAAGCGAAGTGAGTGTTTCGGGGTTTCGCGAGGTTGCGATTTCATCAAGAATTCTTGCCGAAAGCCATATACCAACGTAGGGAGTCAAGGCGGCAAAGGCGTGTTTGATCATACGCAAAGCAAGAACCTTTTTTCTTGTTCCGTAAATTGTTTTTAGGGCACGCCAATTGTATTTTACGGCACCCCTTAAAGGCATTCTTTTTTTATTCTTCGACATCGTCAACACCTCCTTCGCTGTAATATTTGCTTTGGACCGAAAACAGATCGGCATATTTGTTTCCGTTTGCCATTAGCTCTTGGTGTGTTCCTTCTTCTGCGATACTGCCGTCTGAAATAAGCACTATTCTGTCGCAGAAACGGGTGGAGGCAAGACGATGAGAGATAAACACCGCACTTTTACCAAGCGTCATTTCGTTGTATTTTTCATAAATTTCCGATTCTGCAATCGGATCGAGCGCGGCTGTAGGCTCGTCGAGTATCAGAATCGGGGAATCCTTATAAAGCGCTCTTGCGAGCATCAATCTTTGTAATTCACCGCCCGAAAGCTCGGTTGCTTCCTCGTAAATCTCTCTGTTCAGCATTGAATTATAGCCATCGGGAAGAGATTCTATTTTTTGTGTCAATCCCGCTTTGGCAATACAAGACTTAACACGTTCAATATCGGTATATTGGTTGTTTTGAGAAACGTTTTCGGCAACCGACGCGGCAAGCACTGAGAATTGCTGAAACACTGCAGAAAACAGCTTGTAATAATCCCTGCGATTGTATTCGCGCACGTCTACGCCGTTTATGGTTATTTTGCCTTCGCTTGCATCAAACAATCCGCAAATCAATTTTACAAGCGTGGTTTTACCCGCACCGTTCAAGCCGACGACGGCGAGCTTTTCGCCCGAACGAAGAGTTAAATTGAAATTCTTTAATACGTAATCCTCCGATTCGGGATATTTGAACGAAACGTTTTCGAGCCTGATCTCGTATTTTTCGCTTTCTTTTATTTCGAGCGGCATTCCGTTTTCGAATTTATAAGGTTCGGGATACTCAATAAATTCTCTTACTATTGAAATATCGAGGCTTTGACGGTGGAGCGAATTGAATTGATTCAAAATATCAGATATCCACCAAGCCGCACTTCCGACAGCATTGAAATACAACAAAAACTCCGATGCGGAAAGTCCGCCGTTCAATACCAACGAAATCAAATAGGCATAGGCAAATCCGTTACGAAGAAAGGTTAAAATTATACTTGAAATATTTGCTATAATATAAACCTTTTGCGCCTTTAGCTTGAATGCGCGGAATGCGTTTAACGATTGAGTGTAAAGGTCTTCCAGCCAATTGCCTAACCCGAAAATACGTATATCTTTTGCGATATAATGATTGCCCTCTGCCATTTGAATATACCAAAGCTTGCGTTCGATATCCGCCAGTTCATCCTTGTGGCGATATTCATAACCGTTTATATATTTGCTTACAAGGAAGTTCAAAACAGAGGTGACGTATATAACCAGCAGCAGTACGGCATCTACCGATGCCAGAATTGTCGCATATATGCCAATGCAGAGCACGTAGCGAAAAATCATGATTAAGGTGTGCCAAATTGCTTCGCCCGAGGCACCGTTGCTGTTTACGACCGAGTCGGACTTCGTCGCAAGCTGCATAAACTTTTTATCATGCCAGTTTACGTAAGACGTTTTGCAACCCTTACGGTTCATAGCCCCAGTAAGTGCCTTGCGCACCGTTATTCTCGGATACACAACGTTGGCATCAACGTATGCTTTAAACGCATTAAGGAAAACAAGTAATCCGATGAAGATTCCGATTGTTATAAGTAATTGTGAGATAGAAACCTTGTTTTCAACCGCAGCGATAACCGTAGGAGCGATATAAAGCTCAATTAACTGTTGACCTATGAACAAAACCGTTAAAAGAATACAATGAACCAATACTATCTTTTCGGTTTTCCAAGCGGTCTTTATCATAAACAAAGAGTTTTGAAAAGCGTTATATTTAGGCTTTTCTTTTTTGTTTTTCATTCTCATCACCTCGATTATAACATAGCACAAAAAACGGACTTGTGCATAATTCGGGGACGAATCGCACAAATCCGGGGATGAATTGCTATTGAGGAAGTAATATCTCAGTCGTGAATGCGCCGTCCTCGCTGTTACGGCTTATATAACCGTCAATCCGCTCGATAATACTGTCTATACGAACAAGACCAAACCCGTGCCCGTCGCCTTTTGTGGATTTGAATTTGCCGTTGATCTTATTCATTTTCTTGCTTGCTGTGAAGTTGGTAAAGGAAATATACAACTGCGTATTTTTCATATCCATATAAACACGTATCATTCTCTGTTCGGGCGGAAGAGCAAGGCTTGCTTCAATGGCATTGTCGAAAAGATTGCCGAGTATTACGCAAAGGTCGATTTCAGAAATCGTAAGCGCAACGGGAATCTGCGCATCGGCTTTCACGGTTATTTCCTTTGAACGCGCAAGTGATATTTTGCTGTTAAGTATAGCGTCTGTCATTGCGTTGCCGGTTTTTATAACCGTATCTACGGTATTAAGATCGGTATCGAGTAGGTCGAGATATTTGCTTATTGCTTCTAAATCGCCGTTGGCAGCATAAGCCTTCATTGTCTGAATATGGTTTCGGTAATCGTGCCGCCAACCGCGTATTTGACGGTACATATTTTCAACCTCGGCATAGTGGGTGTCTAACAGCTCGCGTTGATATAAAGCGATTCTTTTTTCTGCTCTTTTAGAAAGTATAGACATACTGTGTTTCTCCTACACCTTATCGATTATAGCGCGGTTTACTGCTTCATACATTCCGCGTGAAAGCGGAACTGTTTCTCCGCTTGAAAGAAAAACGTCGGTTTTGGTTATACGCCTTATGAATCCAAGGTTAACGATAAACGATCTGCCGGTTCTTGTAAATCTTTCATCAAGAAGTGCTTCAAGCTCTCCGAGTGTTTTCTTTACCTTGAAATCCTGCTTTGCATGAACCGTAACGTAGTTTCCGCTTACTTCAATATATCTTATCTCGTGCAGAGGAACCAAGAACCTTTCTCCCGACACATCAAGATTGAGTATTTTTTCGTTTCTGCCTATTTGTTTAATAGCCTTATCGAGAACCGAATATAGCTTCGCTTTGTCTATCGGCTTTAATAAATAGTGGAGCGCGGAAACGTCGTATCCCTCTGCGATATAATCCGAATATCCGGTTATAAAGATGATCGGGGCAGTTTCATTATCCTCACGAACCTTTTTCGCAAGCTCAATACCGCTCATACCCGGCATTTCGATATCGAAAAGCAGAATATCTTGATTGTCTTCATTAAACAAAAACGCCTCAGCAGAGCCGAAAACCGAAATTGTAACAGCAATTTTAGACTCCGACGCCCAAACCGATACAATATTCTTTATATATTCACTTTGTGTCTTGTCGTCATCGACGATTGCGATGTTGTATTTCATTTTCTCACCTCTTTTTTGCGAGTATATCACAATTTACAAGCAAATTCAATATGGCGAATATTTAGTGTGTGCAAAAAAGTAATCACATAAAACGCCATAGAATTATAATTCATATTTTTAAAAATTTTTATAGACGTTTTGACCTTTTTCGACATTATATAAATAAAGAGATTTCAAAAAGTTGACTTTTACCATAATCTCATAAGTGAAATTACGGCAAAAGTCAACAGAAATTGTTTTATCGTTTATCTTTGAATATAAACCCGCCCAATACGGCAGTTAATAACCGTGCTGATAAACTCCTCGACAGCTTCTCTCAAATCGCAACGAGAGGGGGATTAGAGGTTTAAGCATGTAATCTGATGCACCTGACCTAACCAAATGAAAGCTTTCATGTTTACTAAATTTGCGAAAACTAATGTTCAATTGCAAATTGCAAAGTATTATGCTATAATATTAAGTGTGTAGAGTTTAATTTTAAGGAGATAATTATGGATATTAATTTTAAAGGTCTTGTTGATCTTCATAATTTGCCTTCATCAGAGCCTTTGCTGCCTTTGTTTGAAGCAATAGTTAATTCAATTCAAAGCATTATTCAAGGGAATGTAAGTGACGGAAAAATTTTAATTCGTATTGAAAGAGAGAAAACCCAGAACTTATTCAGTATCAGCGATTGGGAAACTGACATTGAAAATATAATCATTACTGATAACGGAATGGGTTTTAATGAAGATAACTATAAGTCTTTTAACACTTACGCTACCGATTTTAAGAAAATGTTGGGATGCAAAGGTGTTGGCCGTATGACATGGTTAAAAGCATTTCGTGACGTCAAAGTTGAAAGTGTTTATTTTCAAGATGGTATTCAGTACAAGCGAACTTTCGATTTTGATAGCGAAAAAGCCGTAAGCAATAATTATGTTGCTCCATCGGAAGGTATATTGAATAATTCGACCACAATAAAGCTTATAGGCCTTCGTTCGAAGAATAGAGCCAATACACCCAAAAGGTTATCAACAATAGCTAGAGACATCTTAAATCACTGCTTTATTTATTTCGTGCTAAATAAAGAGCCCATTATTGTTGTCTCAGATGATAATGATTCTATTTCTATTAACAAATTATTTGAGGAAGTTGGTAAAGAAAATATATCATCTGAACAGTTTACTATAAGAGACCATTCTTTCGATTTGATTCACTTTAAAAATTTTAACCCTAATTCCAGTAGCCACTGCTTGAATTTGTGTGCGAACGAGAGAAGGGTTTCTTCGGTGAGTTTACAAAGCATTCTTTCCGGTGTTAATAGTAGATTTGTCACATCTTCGGGTACTTTTGTTTATAATGGGTATATTACTTCTAAGTATTTAGATGAAAAGGTTAATAGAGAAAGAACCGCTTTTGAGATAGAAGATACACAGAGGAATCTTTTTGGTGATATCACTAAAGAAGAAATAATTTCAGAAGCTGCAAAACTTCTGTTGCCATATCTAAAAACAGATATCGAATTTTACAATGAGCATAAAAAAGCAAAAATAGAGGCTTTTGTATTTAATAAGACTCCGAGATATAGGTTATTGCTTTCAAAATATCCTGAGTGTATTAATAACATTTGTTTGTCGGATGATGAAGAAAAACTTGAACTTGAATTATTCAAACAAGAACAACAGTATAAATTAAAGTTAAAACAAGAAGGGAAAGATCTACAAAAGGCCATCAAAGAAAATAAAGATGTGGAAGATATTGTTGCAAAGTCTACAGCATATGCAGAAAAACTTTCGGAAATGGGAAAAAGTAGTCTTGCAGAGTATATTGTGCATAGAAAGTCTGTTTTAGATTTACTTGAGGGTAATTTAAAATATCAAAGCCCAAATGGTAGCACATATGCATATGAGAAAAGTATACATCAACTTGTATTTCCTATGCAAAAAACTTCCGATGATATCGATTATACCTCTCACAATCTTTGGCTTATAGATGAAAAACTATCGTATCATTATTATTTAGCATCAGATAAAAAGATTAAAAGTATGGAACCCATTGAAGCGGATAGTATTAATGAACCGGATATTGCCATATTTGATGCACCATTTGCATTTACTGATGAAAATCAACAACCGTTTAGAAATGTCACCATAATTGAATTTAAACGTCCTGGACGAGAAAACTATGATGAAAAAGAAAATCCTATTCAACAAGTTATAGATTATATGGATGATATAGTAAATGGAAAAATCAAAACAAAAGACGGTTTGTTTATTGATGGTAATGACTCAATTCGTTTCTTCTGTTATATACTTTGCGATGTCAATGACAAAATTAAAAAGTATGCGAAACAGAAGGACTTTAAGCAAACACCGGATGGCATGGGTTTTTACTATTACTTGAGCAACTATAATGCTTATATAGAGATAATGCCGTACAATAAAATGGTTCAAGATTCTAAGAAGAGAAATAAAATCTTGTTTGATAAACTGTTTAACCAATAATCCTACAGGCAATAGATTA
The DNA here is from genome assembly GCA_045636445.1 of Eubacteriales bacterium. Lineage (GTDB taxonomy): Bacteria > Bacillota > Clostridia > Oscillospirales > CAG-272 > UBA1740. Next base: position 12,389 of record JAZTXO010000018.1, read on the forward strand.
CTCGAGCAAGATGAATACAGTATTTATTAAAGGAAGGTTATAAAGAATGTTATATTTATTTAATTCTGGGGCAAGACCCGAGTATGTAAGAAATGTCTTAAATACGTTGCACTTGCCTAACGGTGCAATTAACACATACCAATACGAGTCTATGCCTTATGATTATGTTGATTCTTCGGTTTTTTCAGTATCTGAAGGAGAAAGGGTAGTTATTTCTTTTATTGACAGAGATGATGTTGAACCTCAAAGAAACAAATATATTCCGCTTAGATTTGGTGTTTTAAAAAAATGTGAAAAGAATCAAGGTAAACTATATATTTATGTCGAATTAAAAAATTTTGTTTCAACTGAGAGCAATTTTGATTCGGAATTAAAATCTTCTTTTCAAGAAAAGTTGTTCTATAAAGAGAACGGAACCGAACACGGTTTTTTAGCTTTTGCGGGCAAAGAAGTGGTTTCTGCACAAAATGATGGTGATGCGCAAAAGTGGATAGATACGGTTAAAAGAGTGATGGATTGCTCTAAATTAAAAAATAGTAATTGTGTATATACGCATCTTACGATTCGTGATAAAAAAGGAAAGGCTATCTCCCCAGTTAGCAAGGAGAAGGATTGGGAATATAATTTAAAAAGCAACCGAGCATATAAAGTCAATATTGATTATTACATTCCTTTTGCTGAAGAAACTTCTGACGCGGATATAATATACTGCGAATTCATTAATGGTGGTAATAAGCACATTAAACAATTTAAAAATTCTTGGGGTGTACAAAACGGACGGTGTGAATGCGACTTTTTTGAATTAAATGAGAAAGAAACTTTGGCAATAAATTATTTGTTAAGTTATACCGATACCTCTAAAAAGATCATTTATTCGGACAAATCTGCGTGTGTTACCGTGCTAAAAAGTTGTTGGCTTTTAAAATTTTTTCCCTTTGCTCTATTTGGTTTTAGTGCGTTTATATCTACATTAATCGCATCAATGAACGATTATGTTATTGAGGTGCAGAAGAATTCTGATTTCCTTTGGAATTTAGTTAAGTGGATTTTTGAACTTGACGCAGTATCCCTATTAATGCTTTCGGGTGCATGCGCTGTTGGTCAAGCGTTATCCTTGTTGTGGATAAAAAAATTGCTATCGAAGGGCAAATAATGGAAGTAGTACAAATAGACAAAAAAACAGCACAAGATTTTTTTAAAGAATATGAGCATCTTGGCAATTGCGGGCTTGGAGTTTGGCATTTTGGATGCTATGACCATGGATTACTAGTATCCGTTGTTTCTTTTGGCACGGCATGTTTTAATCCTAATCGTTCAAAAATAGGGAAATATGCTTTTGAACATAATATGAGAGTCATTCAATTAAATCGAGGTGGAACACGCTACGATGCTCCAAGAAACACGGCTAGCGCGGCAGTTGCGTTGGCATTGAAAAAAGTGCGCGAACTTTTTGGCGACACAATCATAGTCGCGTATTCTGATACAAAGTGGAACGAAATAGGTACTATATATCAATCAACAAATTTTATGTATTTTGGATTAACCGAGCCCAAGGGACAGTCAAATTATATAATAAATGGCAGGACACTATCTGGCTGGACAGTAAGGAAAAAATACGGGACACGGGATATGAATAAATTATCATCAAGGTTTGATAATGTAGTACGAGTGCCTATAACCCCAAAGCATTTATATGTATATGTAAATTCAAGTGCTTTAAACAAGAGGAGAGCAGTTGAGTTTTTTGAAGACTACATAAAACCATATCCTTCACGAAAGGAATTAGGTGTTGGCAGTATGCTTAAGATAAGAGAACGAAATAATAGCTAAAAATTTTTCGAATTACGTTTTTTAAAACTCGAATGAAACCATTCGTATATTTGCAAACGAAGAGTCGCGTGAGTGGCTCTATGGTTTTTATGATCGAACTTAAAAACTATACCTTTTCCGCATTTTCTCCTTTGTTAAGTATCAAATATTGACACTTGACAAAGGGATGATTTAGAGTTAAGATGGCAACGCAGAGAGGGAAGTTATGGCTCTCGGTATGTGATGCGGAGCATCAAAGGTTGGGTATAAATCATCAAAAGGTTGATGTTGAGTTACAGCATCAACCTTTAATTTTGAGCATCATCAAAAAAGCCGTTGGGATATAATGAAGCAAATTCGGGGTATAGCATCAAAAAAGCATCAGAGCATAGCATTTTGGGTTTTGATGCTCTGAAAGTGCTTGCAAAAAGTCAGTATTTTCAAGGGGTTTCGGACTTTTGGAGCCACTCCAAAACCGTTGGTCGTGGGTTCAAGTCCTACTGCCCCTGCCACGCAGAAAACCCGCATGAATCCTTGATTCTTGCGGGTTTTTGCTTTTTCATTTTCCGCGATCCACGGTCCACGAAATCCCACTTTGATGCTCAAATCGGGCATCATTTTCCCATCTGTTCCGTTCTGTTCGCAACGTTTCCGTCTGGTGCATCATCAAAAGAGCATCAAAAATCATTACTCTTTGACGTTCTTTGATGCTATTCTGTACCGTCACATGCCTTGAACCAACTACCATGCATCTTTTATATCTTTGAGTTTTTGGTCAAATTAACTTACTTGACCTGGTTTTCAATAAGTGGTATACTGTAAAAAAGCATCAAGGAGATTTTCGTATGTTTATGCCTAAGATTGTGGTACAGCAGTTACCGATTAGCTTTAATGCCAATTTGATCTGTCGAAATTTATCGCCTGCAAAAGCAATCAATAAAACACGTCCTTTTGCAGAAAAAACATATTCTATGTTCCCCGAACTACTTGGTGTTTTGGACGGTAAAAATGAGGAAGAACGAAACGAAATTATACGACAAGCTGTTGAGAAAAGATTGATAGATTCGGCAGAAGAAATCGTCGAAAGAGTACAATATTTCCAGAGCAAATTTGATTCGTTTCTGTACGGTTTTATTGAAGCTCAGTGTAAATTATATAATTATTCTTGGAAAGAAGTTCATCCGCGTATTAACTGTTATGTAGGATATATTCCATTCTATCCTCGTCATGATATTGATAAGTGGTTGTGTGTTTCCTATAATGATGAAGAGCGCGCCTTTTCCGGTGCAGTGCACGAAATCAATCATATGATTTTTTACGAGAAGTGGAAAGAGATAAATGCCCTTGACAGTATGTCTTCACCTCGTTTTCCGGAGCCTATTTGGTTTTTTCAAGAAATGATTGTTGATCCGACTTTAAATGATCCTATGGTGAAACCGTATACGCTATATGAAAATCGTGCTTACGATCAATTCTACACCCAAATAGTTGACGGAAAGAGTGTGATGGATCATTTGCGAGAAATGTACTGTCAAAAAACATCTATAGAAACTTTTATGCGCAAAGGTTTTGCATTTATAGAAAAACACATTGATGTTTTGTTAAAGTGAATGTACATAATATATGCAAAAAAGAGCTGGCACAATTTTTATTTGTGCCAGCCTTTTCTTTGTCTATAGCAACGCAACTATTGACACTCACAGCGAGAACGCATCTGTCAAACCACTCAACCTTGTATTATCCTTTTTCACATAGTACATCTCGGTTATCTGCGAGGTGCTGTGTCCGAGTATATCCGCCACCTGTTTTGGGGGTAGGGATATGATCGTGCTGTCTGGCTGTTTAACGCCGTTTACAAGGTTGGTTGCGAAGGTGTGGCGTAGTGAGTGCAACCCACGGTGTTCGACGCCTGCACCGTCTAACAGGCGGTAATAACGCCGCCTGAACCGCTCGGGCTTGAGGAAGTTTCCGTTAATGTCGGGAATAAGAGGGAAGTCCTCACCCAAGTAAATCTCCTCTCGCATCTCCTTGATCGCTCTATAAAGTGCTGCACCAAGTTTATAATATATTCACACTAAGGTTTAACGCTTAATCTGATTAATAAAGTGGAATTGGCATCTTTTGTTATTTTTCAAACATTCCCCAGATTGCAAGTGGAATTCCGATGTAAGGTAAAAACAAAAAGAATTCAAAATATGATTCATCAAAAACCTCTATAAACGTAGGGGTGAAAAAACCAATCAAAACAAATAAAAATGCAACTAATATTTTTTTCATGAATTATTTTCCTCCGATGAGCGATTGAAGTTCAAGGGCTATGAGCTATTTAGTAATGCTTATATAGAGTTAAACGGCTGTACGATTACCTTGTTTACGGAAAACTTTATATTGCCTATTTTTAAAATAGGCTGAAAACTGCCATTTTTGCTTAGTATTACCTACCCTCTAAACATCCACCCGTACATTCTGTGTGGTTATTTTGACAACGATAATGTTCTATTGCTTCAATCACAGCGCCACAATCATTACATTCTTTGAAAACGCGATGATATATAAAACGTCCCCAAGGGCTATCATTCTCAACAACATAGGTTTGAACA
>JAZTXO010000019.1:0-1683 GCA_045636445.1 Eubacteriales bacterium
CCAACGTTTTCCGTCTTGCATCCTCTATTATGAAGGATGGCGACGCAGTACTTCCTATCGGAAAGAAGGCTCTCGAGCATTATCGCCATAAAGGTGTTGAGATTTTCTCCTCCGCTTATGAATATGCCGACGACATTTCGGTTGGAAGAGCCTTTGATATTTCCGAGGCGGTGGCGGCAGCTTATTCGGAAGGCGATTTTTCCGAGGTTAAGCTTGTTTACACAAGATTTGTTTCTATGCTGACACAGCATGCAACCGACGAGGTGCTTCTTCCCTTGGCGAAAAACGTCGGCTCAGAATCCCAAAAAGATTCCAATATGATCTTTGACGGTGATCCCGACGAAATGATTGCAAAGATTGTACCTCAATACATTGGCGGCATTCTCTACTGTGCGATTTCCGAATCTTTAGCGTCCGAATCGGGAGCAAGAAGAACGGCTATGAACTCAGCTAACAAAAACGCAACCGAGATGATCGATTCTCTAATGCTTCAGTTTAACAGAGCGCGTCAGGCGGTTATTACTCAGGAAATCACCGAAATCGTTTCCGGCAGCGAAGCGCTGTAACGGTGGAATTCTTTCACCAAAAATGCGAAATTAGATATTATTTCTAATTTTCCGAATTTTAAAGTTTTTTAGGTGCGGCGCATTTTGTAAAAAGCAGCTGCAAAACCTTACCTTATCTCATTAAATTTCTAAAGAATTGAGAAAAAACATGAACAAAAACATAGGAAAAGTAGTACAGATAATCGGACCTGTTCTTGATATCAAGTTCGAGTCGGGCAGACTTCCCGACCTTCTTGAAGCTATCGAGATTCAGCACGATGGCGGCCGCCTCATTTGCGAGGTTGCAAGCCAGATGGGTGACGATATCGTAAGATGTATAGCAATGTCCTCTACAGACGGTATGTCTCGCGGTATGGAGGCCGTTGCGCAGGGTACGGGAATTACCGTTCCCGTTGGCAATTGCACTCTGGGCAGAATTTTCAACCTGCTCGGCGAGGCAATAGACAATCTTCCCGATCCCGAAGCCGAGGAAAGATGGTGTATTCACCGTGATCCTCCTTCCTACTCCGACCAGGAGGGTACTACCGAGATACTTGAAACGGGTATTAAGGTTGTTGACCTTATCGCTCCCTATGCCAAAGGCGGTAAGATCGGTCTCTTTGGCGGCGCGGGCGTTGGTAAGACTGTCCTTATTATGGAGCTTATCAATAACGTTGCAAAGCAGCACGGCGGTATATCCGTTTTCACCGGTGTTGGTGAGCGTACCCGTGAGGGTAACGACCTTTATAACGAAATGAAGGAATCGGGAGTTCTTAACAAGACCGCGCTTGTGTACGGTCAGATGAACGAGCCACCCGGAGCAAGAATGAGAGTTGCTCTTTCAGGCCTTACTATGGCAGAGTATTTCCGTGACAAAGAAGGTCAGGACGTGCTTCTCTTCATTGACAATATTTATAGATTTACTCAGGCGGGCTCTGAGGTTTCAGCACTTCTTGGACGTATGCCCTCAGCCGTTGGTTATCAGCCTACCCTGGCTACCGAGATGGGCGCTCTTCAGGAGCGTACCACCTCTACCAAGCGTGGCTCTATTACCTCCGTTCAGGCAGTTTACGTTCCTGCGGACGACTTAACCGACCCTGCACCCGCAACCACATTCGCTCACCTTGACGCAACTACG
>JAZTXO010000020.1:0-20696 GCA_045636445.1 Eubacteriales bacterium
ACCGCTTGGCCTCCGACTTGAAAACAAGAGCCTTGCTGCAAGTACTGTTGTTAACGGTGTGAATAAGTTTGTTAATACCGACGACGGCAACGGCGAACATTCAGCGACGGCAGAGTATATTACGTTTGATTCTTCGGAAAGCTCCTCTGACGGTATGAACACCTTCATATTCGAGACCGATTATCTTATAAGCGGTCCTTGGAGCACAAAGCCTGAGTACAGAATCCGTGCATTCGGTTACGATATTACTATTAAGAGTGATACATGGAAAAATACTGCAATCTACGTTCCTAATTCCTCGAGCGCATGTATGTACGTAGACGTTTGGTACAACTTCAGATTCGAAGTCACCAAGACCGAAACCGAAGGCACATTTGGCGTTAAGCTTTATCTCAACGACGTTCTTAAGTACGAAACCGCTGCTATAACAGGTTCTGCAACGAGCAGCAAAAAGACTATCATTTCTATCCCCAGCGCTCAGACCGGCGAGGCTGCTATGTACTTCGACAACGTAGCTTACGGTTACATCAATAAATAATTAAATAATATAACCGAAAAGGAGTGGGATTTTCCACTCCTTTTTTGTTTGGTTGAAATGCACAAAAAGTATGATAAAAAGTGCACAAAACAACAAATGGTTCTCAAAAACAGTAGAAAAGTCCACCAACTGGTAAAAAAATGCATTGACAGAAAGCGCCTAAAAAGTGTATTATAAAGAAAACTTTATTGTTTTTTTTCGGAAGGATATATTATATGAAAAAAGTTACGTTAATACTTATGATGCTTCTTTTTTCCGTCGCTCTTTTTTCTTGCAAGAGTAACGGTAAGCAAAACGACGGAGCAAACAGTAATTCGAATTCCGATTCTCAAATACTCGATGAGGTAAAAGAAAATTATATATTCAAAAGCGGCTCCAGTCTTTGTATCGTGGCTTCTAAAGCGGAATCCGACGGCAACTTTGCAGACTCCTACGGTGAGCTTGTGCAAAGCGTTTATTCAGCAATAGCATACGGCGAGGCTGACGTAAATCTTTCTATTTCCTCGGATTCTGCCGCAGCCGCAGACCACGAAATTATTATAGGCGAAAGCAGCCGCCCTCTTTCGGTTAAGGCATATCAGCAGCTTTCAAGAATGGATATTGCCGATGGTGACGATGCGTACGTTATCTGCTCTGACGGACATTCTCTCGCGATAGCTTACACACCCGGCGAGGACTATAAATCTGCTGAAATTACTATTGAAAAGTTTATAGACGAATATATTAACGGTAAAAGCTCCCTTGTGCTTGAGGAAAACCATATTGAAAAAATCAGCTACAATGCTATCGAATACTACTCTGCGCGTGACGAGCAGCTTATAAACGAGGAATGGGCGGCGCTTTACAAGGAGGTTGTTTCAGAGATGAGCGCATCTCTCGGCGAGACGGAAGCAAAAGAGTATGCCGACAGCCTCGTTGCATCCCTTAAAAAACTTTATACGATGTATGACGACAGCGTAGTTACCTGGCTTGCCGACCTTTATGACCCCGCGATATGCGTTTGCACCGCCATAGAGGGCGAGGACAGATGCCTTGGAACGAAATACTGCGGTGGAGCAGGCTTCTATTTCTCCAATTCGGGAAGAAATACGCTTGGATATATGCCCGATATTGAGTCAACCTTGCAGGCTCTGTCTTTCCTTTCCGCAACGGGAATGTTAAAGCTTAAAAACGGTGCTCTTACCTCTGCATTCCCTGCAGGAGAACCCCAAAAAATGGTTCGCTTTGTAAAGGCTCTTCAAGATGAGCAAACGGGTTACTTCTATCATCCCCAATGGGAAGTTGAAACCCTCTGGACGTCAAGGGTTGCTCGCGATTTGAATTACGGAACGCAAATATTAAGATTCTTTGGCGCAAAGCCTACCTACGACACGCCTGCCGGAGTCGAGGGCGACGGAATACTTTACGATGGTACTGAAATCTCAAGTGTAGCTCCCGCATCAAAGCTTACCGGAAGACTTTCCCACCATTCGGTAGCTTCTCTTGTTTCCTACGTTAAGCCTACGGCATCCTATTCACCGGATTATATGCTCTCAAAAGAGGGCTTTATCGAATATCTTGAGGCTCTTGACGTAAAAAATGATTCTTATGCCGCAGGAAACGAACTTTCATCAATAGCAAATCAGCTTATCAGCAGAGATAAATACCTTGCATCTGTAAATGCCGACTATCGCCTTGTGGATTTGACTATCGACCATCTTAATGCTTGTCAAAACAAGCTAACAGGCACTTGGGACTATAAAACCGAGGGCGATACGGGATATACTCCTTATTACGCAAACGACGGAGTGCTCAAAATCGCTACTTTCTATAATGCGGTAAAGCGTCCTATGAACTATGCTTCTCTTGCTGTTAAGAACGCAATATATGCAATATCGGTTGACTATACGCCCGGTCACGTTTGTAACGTGTATAACACCTGGTTTGCCGTTTCGGCAATACTCGGCAATATAACCGCTTACGGTGATCCTGCCGAGGCAGCGGCTCTGCGCGCAGAGCTTCGTGCTCTTGCTCCGGAGGCAATAGAGGTTACTCTTGATAAAATGCTTCTCTTCAAAAAGGATGACGGCTCTTTCTCTTACTTTAAAGAAAACTCCTCTTCCGGCTCTCAGGGCGCAGCGGTTGCCGTTCCCAATACCAACGAGGGCGACCTTAATGCAACGGCAATATGTACCTACGGCCTCGTAGACTATATCTTCCAGGCTTTAGGCTTCAGAGACTATATGGTTTCGCTTTATACCGATAGCGACCGTCAGCTCTTTAAGTCTATAATATCCGATCTTTCACCGGTTATGAAGAGTATGGAGATCGATCCCTCAGAGCCGGTTACCTTTGACGACGGTACGTTGGGCAATACTCCTCTGGGCGTTTTGAATTACGGCTCGGCAAGCGGCTCGGCGAAAGCTGCGTTTACCACGATCCGAAGAAACGCTGACGACTATGCCGCAAAACTTGATTCTCCTTCGGGATGCTACAATGTAGTAGAGGTTTCAACCGTTTCGGGTCTTGGCGGCAGAATATTCGTTTTCGGCGGTGATTTCAGAATTGCCGAAGCTCCGACCGACGGTTATATACTCCAGATAAATATGGGCAAAAACGAATATACCACAACCGTATATATGCTTGCCTTTAAAATGGAGGGCGGTAGAGTCACTATTTGGGATGCTACCACCGTAGACGGAAAGGCAAATAACGTAAACACAAGACTTGCCGAGGCAGAGCTTGGCGAATGGTTCAATATCCGCGCGGAATATTACGTTGGCGACCATGATACCGTAAGAATCAAGTTCTATTTCAACGATGAGCTTGTGGCGGTTACGGATAATTATTATGACCAGAGCGGAGAAAAGCTGAAAAACGGAGTGGGAACACCGAACAGCGGCTTTGACAGAACGAGAATAGCCACGATGTCCGCCTACGACGTTGTGGTGGAAATGGATAACCTTTCGGGATATAAGCTGAGAGGAAAATATAAGCCTACCGATGATTCCTCGCTTATTCTTAACGTGGACGCACCCGACGAAGAAGAAAATATCTATTTCGACGGTGATGAAGTCTCGCTTCCCAACGTCTTTGATATAACCGACGGCAAAGAAAATCTTTCGGTTACAACTCAAAACGGTAATAGCGCAATGAAATATGACGGTAATTCGGGAGCTGAAATCATAATTCCCGCAACTCTTCGCGACGCTTCGGGAAAATGCGCAAGCATCAACTTTGATTTGGAGCTTGATAGCATTTCATCCGGCAGATTTATGTATATTTCGCTGCTTAACAGATGCATCGGCGATCTTTACGCCGGAGCAGGGGACTATTCTGCGCGTGAAATGTTTAATCTTGCCTTTACCGTAATAAACGAAAACGGCGAAAGCTACTTTGCAGTATATGAGTATGCCGATAAAAATGTAGGCAAGGAGCTTTACCGCGACCTTACTTCAACGAAGAGCTTTAATATTAGGCTTGACTATTTCGCTGAAAGGGGAACTGCCGTAATTTATGTAAACGGAAGTTTACCTATTGTAACAAAATCTGTTAACAGCTTTGCATCAAGATATAACTTTGGAAAGCTGAAAATAGCCTTTACCGATGGCGTTGATTCAACAATTCTTATGGATAATCTTAAGGTTGAGCTTGGCACTCGTGATTTCGACAAGGACATGGCTCCCGGAATTGCAAGTGAATACCACACCTTCGAGAACGGCTACGGTAACGTATCGGTTTCAGATGAGAACAATGCTTACGTTGCAGACACATCTGCAGGCAAAGCGCTTTCGGTAAACGGCAGCGCAGAAGTAAAAGTTCCCGTTCTTGACCGCTCGCCCGTGTTTAATTGTTACATCTATGAAGCGAAGCTTACCGTAAATAACGGCTCTGTGAGATTTAAGTTTACGGATGCTCAAAATAAGTGCATATTTGCTCTTGATGCGGTAGTTTCCGGGTCAAACGTGAATATTTTCGAGGTAGGAAAGAACGTCGGCTCGGATTCTTATAAGCGGTATTCGTACGTACTCGCGAGCGCGCAGGCTAATAAGGAATTTACTCTTCGCATTGAGCTTTTCAGAGCCGATTCGTTAGCTTTGATTTACGTTGACGGTAAGCTTTGTGACGTAACTACGGTAATTTATTCAACGTCCGACGAAGCAGCTGACTATAAAAACCTTCTTATGACCTCGGATTCTCAGACCTCCTATACCGTTGACGATATTAAGGCTGAAACTCTGTATAGCTTCTACATTCTTCCCGATAGTATAAATAAGAATAACGGTGAGTCCGCAAGCGAAAAGCTTACATATAATGATAGCTCTATCGTTAATCTTCCTACGGCATTAACGGGTGAATTCTACAGCGCAAAGGCAGAATACAAGATCAAGCAGATGCTTAAAAACATTAACGGTACGGAAGAGTACGACAAGGTTGCGGTGTTTGAAAAGAACGGCAACGCCTACGACTACGTCTGGGTAGACTCAAGTGCGCAGAAAAACGCTTCTATGTACGTTTTTGAATCGGACATGATGATCGACACCGACATAAGAGGCAATTACGCTTACCAGATGCTTCTGGGCGATAAATCCAACCGTTCAAAATTCGCTTACTACCTTCTTATTTACATTGATAAAGAGGGCAAGATTGGCATTCGTGACGCGTCGAGCCTTAACGGTGATGGAAATCACAAGAGATGGACTTCGCAGGAGATGATAGCCGAGGTGGGAGAGTGGTTCAATCTCAGAATCGAATACTACTCCGGCGATAAAAACACCGTAAGAATAAAGGTCTACGTTAACGGTGAACTTCTCGGTGTCAGCGACAACTATTACGGCTGGCACGCAGTTGATTCACCTATCGCTACTCCGACAAACTTCTTTGACAGAGTGCAGTTCTACGTATGGAAGGGTCAAACCGACCTCTATCTTGATAATACGTTGATAACCTCCGGAAACGGTACTTGTACCGATGACGTAACCTTCTCGTTTTTAACTCCATAAAATGGAAATGCACCCCATTTGGGGTGCATTTTTTAATAAAATGACAACTAAAGCGTACTTTTTGCTATCTTTATCTCAACATTTCACTTTTTGGACCTATGCCCGTATGCCTTTCGATTATTCCCTCAATATCGGCAAGGTCGCATTCGGTCATATCCCCCATTACCGTGTTTTTGAGAGCAGCCATAGCGTTGCCGTATTCGGCAATCTTTCGAATATCTGCGAATTTGAGAAGTCCGTACAGCGCCCCTGCAACGTAAGCGTCTCCCGAGCCTATTCTGTCCACTACGTCTATGTCTCTGTACGGCTCTTCCTCATAGTGAGCATCTTCTTTGCAGTCGTAAACGAGAGAAGAAAAAGTATGCCGTCTTGGCGAGCGTGCTTCTCTTTTGGTACTTGCAATAATACCCAGATTTGTGAAATTGCCGGCAAAGGTCTTGTGAATGTCTTTTATCTCGCCTGAAAAACCAAAGGTCCTTCTTAGGGTTTCCTCGGAAATAAAAAGAATGTCTACAAGCGGCAGGACTTCGAAAATCGCCTCCTTTGCTTCCTCTTCGCTCCAGAGAGCTGCTCTGTAATTCACGTCAAATGATATAAGAGCGCCGCCCTCTTTAAATAGCGTCATCATCTCTGTCACGTTTTTGCGTGTTTTTTCTCCGAGAGCCAACGTTATACCGCTTGTGTGAAAGATTTGCGTCTTTGAATAGATGCTTTCCGGCAGTTCTTCCTTATCAAAGCTTGTAAATGAAGAGGCAAGTCTGTCATAGCTAACCGCTGAAGGACGAGGATACGCTCCGCACTCATAATAATAAATTCCAAGACGAGCGTTTTTTGAGGAGTCGTATATGATGTAATCGTCGCTTGTGCCACTGTATCTAACCTTGTATTTTACAAATTTACCGATTTCGCTTTTTGGCAGTTTAGTTATAATTCCGGTTCGCATTCCTAACATTGAAATGCCCGAAACAACGTTTAATTCCGAGCCGCCCGCACTTTTATCGAAGCTTTCGCTATGAGTGATTCTTCCATAGCTTGGAGTAGAAAGTCTCAGCATTACTTCTCCGAATCCCAAAGCACTGAAGTTTTTTTCTTTTTGCGAAAATACCATTTTTGTCCTCCGTAAGATAAGTTTTTATATAAAATTTAAATTTCTCTTGCATTATTGACAAAAAAGTGTTAAAATATATAGGCGAAGTTAATTGTTCTGAGTTTTTCGGAGGTTTTTTGTGATTGTTCTGGAGTATATTCATAGCATATTAATCGGTGTTTTTACAAACCGTGCGATAGTTGTTCCGATGATTGCATGGACAACTGCTCAGGTCTTAAAAACACTGATAAACTTTATTGTAAATAGGCGTTTTGATTGGCGTAGAATGTTTGGTGATGGCGGTATGCCCAGCGCTCATTCAGCAACAGTTTCTTCTTTGGCTGTTGTGCTTGGCGACTGGTGCGGTTATAACTCGCCCACGTTCGGACTTGCTATTATGTTCGCTATCGTCGTTATGCACGATGCGTTGGGCGTAAGACGTGAAACAGGCAAACAGGCGGTTGCGGTTCTTACCATCGCTGACGTTATCAAGAATTATCTTGATGAGCAAGACCTTAATTTGAAAACCGAGAGACTTAAGGTTCTTGTCGGGCATACACCTTTCCAGGTAGTTTGCGGAGCAATACTCGGTATTTTTGTTGCCATTATTTCTATCGTACTGCGTGGCATTTTTTGTTTTTGATTATAATTAATTATTTCATATTTGAAAGGACTAGATTAAGAAAATGAAGGTTTTGGTTATTAATGCAGGAAGCTCTTCTCTTAAGTTCCAGCTTATTGATATGGACGATGAGAGCGTAATTGCGAAGGGTATCTGTGAAGAAATCGGCGGTAAGTCCGGCTTTAAGTTCAAGGTTCCCGGCAGAGAGGATTACAAGGTAGCTGTTTCAATGCCTACTCACGCTGAGGCACTTAAGCTCGTTCTCGATACTCTTGTTGACGAGAAGCTTGGCGTTATTAAGTCGGTTGATGAAATCGAGGCTGTGGGACATAGAGTTCTTCACGGTGGTGACAAGCTTTCCGGTTCTGTTCTTGTTACCGAGGAAGCAAAGGCTATTATTGAGGAGTGCTGCGACCTTGGCCCTCTTCACAACCCTGCAAATCTTAAGGGTATTATCGAGTGCGAAAAGATTATGAACGTTCCCCAGATTGCAGTATTCGATACCTCCTTCCACCAGACTATGCCCGATTATGCATACATGTATGCGCTTCCTTACGAGTATTATGAGAAGTATAAGCTTCGTCGTTACGGCTTCCACGGTACTTCTCACAGATATGTTTCCGAGAGAGCTATCGCTATGCTCGGTAAGCCTGCAGATGAGTGTAATGTTGTAACCTGTCACCTTGGTAACGGTGCTTCCTTTGCTGCTGTTAAGAACGGCAAGTGCTACGATACATCTATGGGCGTAACACCTCTTGAAGGCATTATGATGGGTACTCGTTCGGGTAACATCGACCCTGCAATCATTCCTTACCTTATGCGTAAGGGTGAGCTTACCACTGCTGACGACATCGACAAGATGATGAACAAGAAGTCCGGTATGCTCGGTATTTCCGGCAAGACCTCCGATAACCAGGAGATCGGCAAGCTTGCTGAGGCAGGCGACGAGAGAGCGATCCTTTGCGAGAAGATGTACTCTCACCAGATTGCAAAGAACGTTGGCTCTTACATCGTAGCTATGGGTGGCGCTGATGCGATAGTGTTCACCGGCGGTATCGGTGAGAACTCCGGAAAGTACAGAGCAGAACTTTGCGAGAAGCTTGAGTTTATGGGCGTTAAGCTTGACCCCGAGAAGAACAAGATCAGAGGCGAGGAGGTAGAGATTTCTACTCCCGATTCTAAGATCAAGGTATTCGTAATTCCTACCAACGAGGAGCTTGTTATCGCAAGAGATACCAAGGAAATTGTTGAAGGCCTTAAGAAATAATTGAAGAAAGAGAAAACGCCGCCGCGTCAAATACGGCGGCGTTTAATTAAATGAATGTACGACGAACTTACCGAAGTAGACATAAAGAAAATGGAAGAGGAAATCGAATACCGAAAGTGTAAGCTTGCTCCCGAGCTTGGAGCGGAGCTTAAGCGTACCCGTGAATTCGGTGACCTTTCCGAAAATGCCGAATATAAGGAAGCTAAAAGAGCAAAGCGTAAAAACGAGGGTAGAATACGCTATCTTGAAAATATGATAAGAACCGCAAAGGTTATTGACATAAAAAAGGCAGACGATGAGGTAGGTCTTTTTGACAGAGTTCTTATTTTCAACGAAAAAATGCAAGCTGAAAAGGAAATACAGATAGTAACAACTCTTCGCCAAAACGCACTTTTGGGCTTCGTCAGCAAGGAGTCTCCTCTCGGAATGGCAATAATGGGCAAAAAGGTCGGAGACAGAGCGCTTGTAAACGTTTCCGAGAAAATGTCCTATTACGTTGTTATTAAAAAAATCACCAAGGGCGAGGATAACGAGGAGCTTCCTATCAGCGGATATTGATTTTATACAAATCAACAACAAAACGGCGAGTCAATCTCGCCGTTTTTTTATTTTCGCATACGTCTTGCTATATTTCGACGTTTGCGGTATAATTAATATGAAAAAAAGTCATAAAACGGCAGGAAAAATATGGATAACTTAAATCGTAAAACGAAATTTTTGGTGCAGTTTAGGGACAGCATAACCTCAAGGGCGGGGCAGTTTTCTCTTGAAGCAAACGATTTTTATGAAATTTACACCTACATATACGGCGAGGGCCCCTATCTCTATTTCGTCAACGACAGAATATATAATATTGAGCCGGGGTCGGTTCTGCTTTTGCCACCCGGAGTTTTGGTTGGCGGATGTAAAAAGAAAAAGGCAAGATACACCCGTCTCGTTTGCAATATTCCAACCTTTATGGCGGATTTTATCGGTCGGCTTAATCCTTCGCTCCTCCTCTTTATGAATGGTAGCGAGGGAGGATATATAAAGCTTACGGGAGAGTTAAGGGAGGAGTATTTCTCTTTTGTTGAGGAGCTGAAGTCGCTCTCGGCTAATAAGGACGAAAATTCCGACGCCCTTATGTTTTCGGTAGTATTAAAAATGCTTTTGATTTTGAAGTCTGCCTGCGGCAAAGACGCGGAGCAAAAGCCGCTTCCCTCCGACGAGCTGATTGTTAAAATTATAGACGTGATAAATCGGGAATATGCGAATATATCCTCGGTTTCCTGTCTTGCCGAAAAATTGAATTACACAAAAAACTACCTTTCCTCCTATTTTAAGTCGCGAATGGACATCGGACTTCACGATTTTTTGGTTATGAAAAAGCTTTCCGCTGCAGGGCCGAAGCTCATTTCGGGAAAAAGCGTTACCGAGGTGGCTTTTGAGTGCGGATTCGGAAGTAGCGCCTACTTTATTAGCGCCTTTAAGGCAAAATACGGAGTAACTCCGGGTAAATATCTTCGTGAAAATCGTTGATTTTCTAAATTTTTCTCTAAATATAACGCATTTTTTATAGAAAATAACTTCGGTTTGTTGTATAATAGAAAAGGGAAAAATGAACATCCCCAAAAAACAAACGGAGCAAAAAGCTATGATTTACGAGCCGATGCATATGCATTTACATACATGCCACCAACCCGGCGGAAGTATGGAGGGACATATTTACAACGCCTCGCTTCTCGGAATGAGGTATATAAGATTTACCGACCACGATACAAGGACGGGCAGAAAGCGTAATCCAATCGAGGAGTTTGATTTCACCCTCGGCGAAGCCGTTGTCAGCGACAAAAGGGGAAAATACGGCTTTGAGTTTTTCGGAGAGCCTTCGGTTTCCTTCTCGGGTGGGAAAATGAAGATTACCTCCTCGTCAGAGGGGAGCGGATACCATAAAGCAGGCGCGTATTTCGTTTCCTCGGGAACGAAGCACACCTCGACTCTTATTGCCGAGGTTACCCTCACCCTAGGTATGAGGTTTAAGACTGTCGGTGACGCACGCATTTACCTTGACGTAAGACTTTCCCAGCGTCCCCCGGAGCATAAAGCCGCCCATCTTATATATAGCTTTGGGGATTATCCCGAAGTGACGCAAAATACCTTAAGACTCCCGATTTCGGAAGCAGAGGACGGAATTTACGAGCTTCGTCTTTCCGAAGATATGCGCCGGAGGTGGGAAATAGGCGGTCTTGACAACGTTTTCGACACCGTTTTTATAACAACCGAGACCGCAAACGGCGGCTATGCCGAAATCGAGCTTGACAGCTTCAAAATAGATACGAAATACGGATACGACGACGTTATCGTAAGACAGAGGGCGGTAGCTGATAAAATCGGTGAAAAATATGGTGTTAAGCCCTTTGTTACCACCGAAATAAGCGGCGCAGGGCAACACAAAAACGTCTTTTCCACTGCCGTTCCGGTAATAAATTACGAGGAGCGCGGATACAAGGTCACAGCCTACGAGGCAATAGACCACGTAAAGAAATACGGCGGAATTTTCGCCTACAATCATCCCTTTGAAAACGATAAATACAAGAAAATGCGCGACCTGACTCGCGTTCAGGTGGAGCTTGCAGTTGTTAAAGAGGCTGCAAGTCTTATTTCAAAGCGACTCTACGGAGCGACTCTTATGGAGGTTGGCTTTACCGAGGGGCGCGGTCCTTTCACCCTTGACGATTATCTTCGCCTTTGGGATATTATCAGCCTTTCGGGAATGTTTATTACCGGCTATGGCGATAGCGACAGCCACAAAAATCATCAGAGCTGGTTTGAAGGGAATAATTTCGCAACCTGGATAGCGGTAGACGAGAAAATTCCGTATCCCGCTCCCGAGGAGGAGTTTATAAAGTCGATGAAGGCGGGCAACGTCTATATGGGCGACCCCGTATTCTTAAAATCCGCCATTTCCTTTACCTCCGGCACCTCGCCTATGGGCTCCGTTATTTTTCCAAAGGAAAAAACTGTAAAAATGAGCTTTAAAATGAAAAATCCGCTTCCTTCGTCAACCGTTCGTATAATCGTTGATGGCGCTGAATTTACCCGTGAAGTGATAACCTCCCCCGAAGAGTATGCTTTGGATTTCGAGTTTGAGCCGGAATTTTCCGTCAGCTTTGCGAGAGTCGAGCTTTATAACAAAGACGGCAGATGTATTATGCTGACTAATCCGATATACGTCGCCCATACCGAGGAGTTTCTCGGCGATATTCCAAAAGAGAGAATAAGTGAGGAAAACTGATATGTTAAGAATGATAACAAGACACGGTCAGATTGCCCCGGAGTCGGAATTTGTAGGAAATCACCTTTATCCCGCAGGGGAAGAGCCGCTTTCCGACCTTGGAAGAGAGCAGGCAGCGCTTCTCGGTGAACGCTTAAAGGAGCAGGGCTTTAAGGGTAAAATCCTCTCCTCGCCCTATATGCGAACCCTTGAGACTGCCAACATTATTGCAGAGATAACCGGACTTTCGGTAATACCCTTTGCCCCTATTCGCGAAATATTCAAAACCGAAGAGCAGGTAGCGAAATATAAGGGACTCACAATTGAACAAATGCGTAAAAAATACAACCGCATCGACAAAGGTGCAACCCTTGAATACCCTTGGTGGACTCCCGTGGTTGAAAGCTGGGATGAGATTACCGAGAGAATAAAGAAAGGGATTGCCGTTGCCGAGGAGCTTTATTCCGATGAGGAAATTCTCTTTGTCGGTCACGGGGCGTCCTCCTCTGCTCTTATTGCCGAGTACGGAATTCCAAAGGGGCTTTATCCCTTCCTCTTTAATTGCGCCCTTTCCTACGTTGACCCGAAAAATCCTGAAATCCGTCCCGTACATTGTGATGTGTCCCATATGCCTTACGAGAAAACATACAGCAACTACCTTTCGAGAGAGGCTTTTGACGAAGAATATTTCAACACCCCCTACGAGGGCGAAATCGAGCTTCCCGAGGGCATTGACAGCATCAAGGGAACAAAAATATTGCATATCGGCGACACCTATTCAAAGCATTATCCCTATTTTAAAAAGCTTATCTCGCTTGTGAAGCCGGATATAATCATTCACACAGGCGACACCTCAGACGAGGTAAAGGTGGGAAGAATTCCCGGCACAAGATACGAATACCGCTCAAAAATTAAATTTATTCTTAAATGCCTTGACGAATCGGGGGCGAGAGTAATCTTCGTTCCGGGAAACAACGACGTTGTTGAGGACGTTAAGGAGTTTATTCCGAGAGCCGAGGTCTATCCCGAAAACAGTATAATAACTCTGGACGGCGAGGAGTGCAGAATAGGCCATATGGTTATGCACATGACCTTTGACAAAAGGTGGTCCTTCTACGGTCACGGCTTCACCGGTGAGACCTGGGAATATACCGATAATTTCAAGGGCGACGAGCGCAGATTTAACGTTAGCTACGGCTCTTTCGTCTGCTCTATATCCGAGGATAAGTTCTTCCTGATAAAGAACCCCAAAATAAAAAGATAAATACAGAGCTCATAGGGCTGTCTCAAATGCAAAATTTGAGACAGCCCCTTTAAGTTTGATAAGGGGATAGGCAGATTTTAGGAAGAAGCGTCGTTTTCCGGTCTCGCCTGCGGACTCGGTCACATTTCGGATATGACAGTCCATCGGACTGTCATTCACTGCCGAAATGCCACTTCGTTACCAGAAGGTGTATATAAATACGTCGAGAGGAAGGAAACGGCGGTAGAAAAAGACCGTTAAAACAGAAGAAATCCGTAGGATTTCAACCTCATACCGTCTCATTTGCAATATTTGCTGTATTTGAGACGTTTTTTGTTGCTTTTCGGTCTTTTTCGGTCTTGCAAAATGTGACAGCCCCTTTTTGCGTAATTTACACTACTTGTACTACTTGACAAATAATAATTGTTGTGATAAAATAGTAAAGTTAAAATAAATTATAATGGGAAGTGTGCGGTTTTTTCCGCGAAAGGACTAATATGGCTGATTTTTCTTCTGAAATCAATAGACGACGCACCTTTGCGATAATTTCTCACCCCGACGCGGGTAAGACCACCTTGACTGAAAAATTTCTTCTTTACGGAGGTGCTATTCAGACTGCCGGCTCTGTAAAGGGTAAGCAGACCGATAAGCATGCGGTTTCCGACTGGATGGATCTCGAAAAGCAGAGAGGTATTTCAATCACATCCTCGGTGCTTCAGTTTGAATACGAGGGCTATTGCATCAATATTCTTGATACACCCGGTCACCAGGATTTCTCCGAGGATACCTACCGTACACTTATGGCGGCAGACTCTGCGGTAATGGTTATCGACGCAGCAAAGGGTATCGAGCCACAGACCAGAAAGCTTTTCAAAGTCTGTGCTATGCGTGATATTCCAATCTTTACCTTTATTAATAAAATGGACCGTGAAGCACGTGATCCCTTTGATCTTCTTGACGAGCTTGAAAAGGAGTTCGGCATAGGTACTTATCCTATGAACTGGCCTATCGGATGCGGCCAGAAGTTCAAGGGCGTTTACGACAGAGATAAACACTCTATCCTTTCCTTTGGTGATTCTCACAGAGGTCGTGACAGAATTCAGGGTATAGATTGCGATATAACCGATACCGCAAAGCTTGATGAGCTTATCGGAGAGAGAGCAAGAGAAGAGCTTTGTGAGCAGGTAGAGCTTCTTGACGGAGCTTGCTTTGATTTTGACCTTGAAGCGGTACGTCACGGTAAGCTTTCTCCCGTATTCTTCGGTTCTGCGCTTAACAACTTCGGTATTGAGCCTTTCCTTGAGCATTTCCTCAAGATGACTACATCGCCTCTTCCCAGAGTCGCGCAGGGCGAGGTTGTCGATCCGTTTGACGAGAATTTCTCCGCCTTTGTCTTTAAGATTCAGGCAAATATGAATAAGGCGCACCGTGACCGTATTGCATTTATGCGTATCTGTTCCGGAAAATTTGAGCGTAGCAAGGATTATTTCCACGTTCAAGGCCAGAAAACATTCCGCCTTTCTCAACCTCAGCAGATGATGGCTTCCGAAAGAGAGGTTATCGACGAAGCTTATGCAGGCGACATTATAGGTGTCTTTGATCCGGGTATCTTCTCCATAGGCGACACTATCTGTGAGAAGGGAAAAAAGATAAAATTTGAGGGTATTCCAACCTTTGCGCCCGAGCATTTCGCACTTGTAGAGCAGGTTGACTCAATGAAACGTAAGCAGTTTGCCAAGGGTATGAATCAGATTGCGCAAGAAGGTGCAATTCAGATATTTTTCGAGCCTAATTCCGGTCTTGAAAGAGTTATTGTCGGTGTTGTCGGTGTTCTGCAGTTTGAGGTTCTCGAATACAGACTTAAGAATGAATACGGCTGCGACTTAAGACGTTCAAATATGGGGTATAGCCAAATACGTTGGATTGAAAACGAAGACCTTGATCCCAAGACCTTGAAGCTCTCCCACGATACGAAATGGGTGCAGGATTTCAGGGGCAAAAATCTGCTTATTTTCACAAGCGAATGGACTATAAGATGGGTTCTTGAGGATAATCCCGAGCTTCGTCTTGCTGAGTTCAGCACGAATGAAAATTGATTAAAAAGCTAAAAATGCTAACAATTGTTGTCAAATAATGCCTTTTAAACCAAAAAAGGAGAATAACATTATGAGAATGAGAAAGAAAAAGAACGGTGAAGCAAGACTGCTGGCCTGCAAGGAATTTTTACTTGAAAACATCAACGAGCCGATGTCTGATCCCGCCGCTGCTATGGGTAAACCCGGAGCAAAGGTTTTTCTTGAAATAGGAGCAGGAAAGGGTGGATTTGCTTGTAAAATGGCAGAGAAACACCCCGATGCTGCGTATTTTGCTATGGAAAAAGTCACAGACTGCGTTGTACTTGCTGCAGAGCAGGCAAAAGAGAGCGCGGGTATGCGTAATGATAACCTGCGTTTTATCGTCGATACTGCAGACAATCTTCTTAAGCTCTTTAAACCCGGCACCGTTGATGCTATGTTTTTGAACTTTTCCGATCCGTGGCCGAAAAAGGGTTACGCAAAGCGTCGTCTTACTCATCGTCGCTACCTTGCTCTTTATATGAATCTTCTTCGCGATGGAGGTACGCTTACCTTTAAAACGGACAATGTCGGACTCTTTGATTTTTCCCTCGAAGAGATTGAGTCTCTTGGTATTTCTCTTGATAAGCTTACTCGCGATCTTCATTCCTCCGAGTGGAACGAGGGTAACGTTATGACCGAGTATGAGAAAAATTTCTCTTCTCAAGGCGTTACTATAAATATGCTTGAATTTAAGAAGCCCGGTGGATTTTCCGCTACGGTTTCTCCCGAGTTTTACGACAAAGAATTTTATAAATCGGAGAATAAAGGTGAACTTTAAGCAGATACCCGACAGTGATATACACAACGGCCACCGTCAGCGAATGAGAGCAAAACTTGCCGCTCACGGTGCAGGTATATTTGACACCTACGAGCTTCTTGAGATGCTGTTATATGCCGTTGTGCCCTATAAGGATACGAATCCTATATCTAAAAGGTTGCTTTCGGCTCACGGGTCCTTAAACGGAGTTTTTGAAGCTTCGGTAGAGGAGCTTATGATGACCGACGGTATTGGCGCAAAAAGTGCCGAATATATAAAAGACGTTGCGGGACTTATAAATTCATTTAATTATGAATCTCGCAGCGATGTAGTTCGTTTTTCCAACTACCCCGATGTTGGCGATTTCTTTGTGAATTATTTTTCACGCTCATCCGGCAATAAGGTGACGCTTTTACTTTTGGATAACGACCTTTTACCGATTGACATCGTCGATATTTACAACTTTGATTTCCAATCTGCGGCAGTCCGTCCAAAGCCTTTTATTGAAGCCGCAATAAAGTGCAGGGCATCGGTTGCTATGATTGCCCACAATCATCCCTTCGGAGCGCCTTTGGCAAGTGAGGGCGACCGAGTTAATAACGAAATGCTTTCTTCTGCGCTTTCCGAGGTTGGAGTCAAGCTTATCGAACATTATATTGTTTGCGGCAGAAGCTATGCCGGTATAATGACAAACTTCAATAAGAAAATTTCCGAGAGAAGCAGAATAGACGAATTTATAGCAAGTAAATACAAATGTGTCGATGACCAGCATGAAGACACAGCTGATGAACAGGGCGATTTTCTTTTTAGCGCTTTCACCCCAAAAGCGGAAGGCGTTTTAACCAAGCTAATAAAACCGGTTGCCGGTAAACAAAGCGAGGAAATAGAAAAGCGTCTTTTCAAAAGATATCAGAGCCTTTCGGGTATTTTGGATGCTGAAATAAACGAGCTTGAGCAGCAATCAAACTATAAATGTGCTGTACACATCAAGCTACTTGCTTACATAACCTCAAGACGCATAACCGATGAGTACAATTTCGGTGAGGTCTATACCGATACGGATATTACAGAATATGTCAAAGGACTTTTCCTCGGAATGTCTCTTGAGCATTTTTATGTCATTTCCCTGACAAAAGATGGCAAGGTGATTTCTTGTGAGCTTGCGGGCGTAGGAACTTTGAATTCTGCAATGATACTTCCAAGAAAGATTGTGGAGATTGCCTTGAAAAACAAGGCTTCAGCGGTTATGTTTGCTCACAATCATCCCGGCGGAAATCCCGCCCCCTCTACGGAGGATTCAACTCTTACAACAACCCTTGAAAGAGTGCTTGAGAGAGTCGGAATAAAGCTTATTTGCCACTTTATAGTTTCGGGCAACAAGTGCTACGCAATCAGAATTGCCGATATGTAAAAAGATAGAAAAAGTGCCAAAAACGATGCTGAAATCCCAAATAATGTAAAGTTAAGTTTACTCCAAAAACCGTTTTTTCGGACATAAAAGGCGGTTGTCGGTGCAACCGATTTGCCCTTCGCTTCGATACGTCTTTCTGACGATAGGCGTGATGAAAATACAACCGAATAACCAATTTAAAACGTTTTGTCAAAGAAATTTTTTCAGGAATTTGAAAAAAATTCAAAAAACCTCTTGACAAAACGTTTTTTTGTGTTATAATATAAAAATGCATTATAATTGCATTTTCTTTTGGGGGATTTCTGCCCTTTTTTCAAGGTTACCTTGTTAAAAATGCACAATTTCCGAAGAGAATTTTTGCACGATTTGCCTTTTTTGCTATGAATAGGCAATCGTCAGCGTGAATTTGTAAAATTTCAGGAATGGAGTGTTCTATTTATGATGCTTAAACCCCGGAAACTTGGCACAAACGTGAGAATGAGCTTCTCCAAAATTGAGGCTGCAACCGAAATACCCAACCTCATTGAAGTGCAGAAGGACTCGTATGAGTGGTTCCTCAGAGAAGGACTTAACGAGGTGCTTCGCGACGTTTCGCCCATAGTCGATTACACCGGCAACCTTTCTATCGAGTTTACCGATTACTCTATCGACCCCACCCCCAGATATCCCGTTGAGGAGTGTAAGGATAGATCGGTTACTTACGATGCTCACATGAAGGTTGGAGTTCGCCTTGTTAATAAGGCTACCGGCGAATTGAAGACCGCCCAGATCTTCCTTGGCGACTTCCCGATAATGACCGATAACGGTACTTTCGTTATCAACGGTGCAGAGAGAGTAATAGTTTCTCAGCTGGTTCGTTCACCCGGTATGTATTACGGCGACGAGGTTGACAAGCAGGGTAAGCACAATTATACTGCTACCGTTATTCCTTACAGAGGAGCATGGCTTGAGTATGAGACTGACGCCGCAGGAATCTTCTACGTTAAGATAGACAAGAACCGCAAAATTCCGATCAGCACTCTTATTCGTGCTCTTTGTCCTGTTGGACAGGATACCGATGAGGCTATTTCCGAGATGTTCGGATCTGAGGAAATGCTCATCGCTACTATGGCAAAAGACGAGTGTGCAGCTCTTGCCGAGGAAAACGGCACCTCTCTTCGTGACGAGGCGCTTAAGGAGATCTACAAGAAGCTCCGTCCCGGTGAGCCTCCCCACGTTGAGTCTGCCGAAATACTTATCAATAATATGTTCTTCGACCCCAAGAGATACGATCTCGCTCCCGTCGGAAGATATAAGTACAACCGCAAGGTTGCAATCGGCGCAAGAATCGAGGGCAAGGTACTTGCAGAGACTGTTGTTAACCCCCTTACCGGTGAAATAGTTGCTGAAGAGGGTGCGCAGATTACTCGCGAACTTGCTCAGCTTATTGAGGACAGCCTTATTAACTCCGTAAGTGTAAGAACCGAGACCGAGAGAGTGGTTAAGGTGTTCGGTAACGATACCGCGCGTCCCGAACTTATTCTCGGATTTGATCTTTCCGATGCAGGCGTTAAGGCAGGCGAGAAGGTTAGAGTTTCTATCCTTAATGAGATTATTGCCGAGGTTGATGCCGAGGGCCTTGCAGGCGAAGCGCGTGAAAAGCTTATAAAGCGTCTTTGCTCCGAAAGAAATGCTCTTCTTTGTCCTAAGCATATTACTAAAGAAGATATATTTGCTTCTATCAACTATCTGTTCTGCCTTACTCACGGTATAGGCTCAACCGACGATATCGACCACCTTGGTAACAGAAGACTTCGCTGCGTAGGTGAGCTTCTCCAAAACCAGATGAGAATCGGTATGTCCAGAATGGATAAGAATATTAAGGAAAGAATGGCAACCCAGGATGCTGACGATCTTCGTCCCGAAGCACTCATCAACACCCGTCCCGTTGCAACTGCGATCCGTGAATTCTTCGGATCTTCTCCTCTTTCCCAGTTCATGGACCAGAACAACCCCCTTGCAGAGCTTACTCATAAGCGCCGTCTTTCCGCGCTCGGTCCCGGCGGTCTTTCAAGAGACAGAGCTTCCTTCGAGGTTCGTGACGTTCACTATACTCACTACGGCAGAATCTGTCCCGTAGAAACTCCCGAAGGTCCTAACATCGGTCTTATCTCCTATCTTGCTTCTTATGCTAAGATAAGTGACTACGGCTTCCTTAAAGCTCCTTACAGAATTGTTGATAAAACCACAGGTCGCGTAACCGATGAGGTTGTTTACCTTACTGCTGATGAAGAGGACAACCATGTAGTAGCTCAGGCGAACGAATCGCTTGACGAGAACGGTTACTTTGTAAATAAGAAGGTTATCGCAAGACTTAACACCGAGTTCATCGAGGTTGAGCCTACCGAGGTTGACCTTATGGACGCATGTCCTCAGATGGCTGTTTCTGTTGCTGCCGGTTGTATTCCTTTCCTTGAAAACGACGACAACACCCGTGCGCTCATGGGTTCGAACATGCAGAAGCAGGCAGTTCCTCTTATGGTTACAGATTCTCCTATCGTTGCAACCGGTATGGAGTATAAGGCAGCGGTTGACTCCGGTGCGGTAGTTGTTGCAAAGGAAGGCGGTATCGTTGAACGCGCTACCGGTTCCGAAATAGTTATTCTTTCCGACTCCGGTCGCAAGGATACCTACTATCTTATTAAATTCAAGCGCTCTAACCAGGGCACTTGTGTAAACCAGAAGCCTATCGTTAACGTAGCCGACAGAGTAGAGGCAGGTCAGGTTATAGCTGACGGTCCTGCAACTCAGGGCGGTGAAATATCTCTCGGTAAGAACGCTCTTATCGGATTTATGACCTGGGAAGGTTACAACTACGAGGACGCAGTTCTTCTTAATGAGAAGCTCGTTCGCGAGGATATGTACACCTCTATTCATATTGAAAAGTTCACCAAGGAAGCTCGTGATACTAAGCTTGGCGCTCAGGAAATCACTCGTGAAGTTCCTAACGTTGGTGACGATGCTCTTAAGAATCTCGATGCTGACGGTATTATCCGTATCGGTACCGAAGTACGTCCCGGTGATATTCTTGTCGGAATGGTAACTCCTAAGGGCGAAACCGAACTTACTCCCGAGGAAAGACTTCTTAGAGCTATCTTCGGTGAAAAGGCAAGAGAGGTTAAGGACTCCTCTCTTAAGATGCGTCACGGTGAATATGGCGTTGTAGTAGACGTTAAAATTTACGACCGTACCAATTCCGACGAGCTTGCTCCCGGCGTAAACAAGGTAGTTCATGTTTACGTTGCACAGAAGAGAAAGATTTCCGTCGGTGACAAAATGGCAGGCCGTCACGGTAACAAGGGTGTCGTTTCGAGAATTCTTCCTCCCGAAGATATGCCCTTCCTTGCAGACGGTACTCCTCTTGATATCGTTCTTAACCC
>JAZTXO010000021.1:0-7288 GCA_045636445.1 Eubacteriales bacterium
TGAGTTTTACTCATGTGTTTGACAAGATTGCACAAATAGTGCTTAAATCTTTGTTCGTGTTGTTCAATTTTCAATGATCATTTGCTGTCCGTTTTTTGCGGAGCTTTATTATTCTATCATAAACGTTTTCAAATGTCAATAGTTTTTTTAGAAAAAATTTATTTTTTTGAATTATTGTGCAATTTTTATATAATAATTTATCGAAGGAGGTGATTTTTTGGCATCAATTGCAATTCGAACGCTGCTAATTTACATTCTGCTCACTGTTTCCCTAAGAATTATGGGAAAAAGACAGTTAGGAGAACTTGATGTTGGAGAGCTTGTATCTACGCTTTTAATTTCCGAAATAGCGGCAATTCCGGTCGACGACCCGGATATACCGCTTCTTAACGCAATTATTCCAACTCTTCTAATACTTTCCTTGGAAATAATTATATCAACAATAAAAAACAAATCAGAAAAGCTCAAAACCGCAATAGAGGGTATTCCCTGCTATATAATATATAAAGGTAAGCTTTTGCAAAACACACTCAACGAAAACAGAATATCAATCAATGAATTGTTATCGGAGTTAAGGAGTCAAAGCATTGGAAGTATAAGTCAAGTTGAATACGCCATAATAGAGCAGGATGGCGGATTATCTATATTTAAAAAGGATGACGAACCGCTTTCTCATCCAATAATTATCGACGGTGAAATAAAAGAAGATGAATTGAGAAATCTGGGATATAACAAAACATGGTTGCAAAAAGCACTAAAATCAAGAAACATATCTGCGAAAGAAGTTTTTCTTTTCACGGTCGATGATAACGGAACGACTTTTGTTATAAAGAAGGATGGATAGTTTTATGAAGGTTAAAGTGTTTGCAATAATTACTTTTTCTATTACTGTTATCGCAATAATTTTCAACACAATATACCTTAGCAAAACAACAAAGCGATTTATTAACGAAATGGAAGAACTGGATATTCAAAGCGAAGATGCTATTGAGAATGCTCAAAAAGTAAGAGATGATTTTATGAAAAGTCTTCCGTTTATAAGTCTTACTGTAAGTCACGACGATTTAACGAATATCGAAGATGGCTTTGCCGAGCTTGTGGGGTGTTTATACGTCAATGATAAAAACGGCGCAGAGATAACAAAAAACCGCCTAAAATGTTCATTCGAGCATCTCAGGCGGTTATCGGGTTTCAATATTGATTCGATTATTTAAATTCGCTCATATCTTCAAAATAAGCATTTTCGCGAATTATAGAATACTCTTCATTCGTTATATCGGTATCGGAGAGTATTCCGAATTTTTCGCGTAATGACTTTACGAGATATTCGGGATTAAGAAAAGCGGAGGGATCTGCGGAAATTACGGCAGAAAGCTTGATAATGCCATTATCATAGAAGGATTTAACGTCTTTGATCAAAGGTCGAATATCAACAAGCGCTTCCCCACTTTTCGTATGTTTCAAAATTTCAACCTTTTCAGAAGTTAAATATTCGGCAGAGCGTCTTGCAAGTTCTGCATTAGCACCATTGGTTTTTATCATCACCGAATAGGAAAGCCATTTCATATCGGTGAATTTAGATTCGGGATAATAGGCTTCAATAACCTGCATTTCGTCGGTCATATTAAGATTGAGGGCGTTCATTGCTTCCTCGGGAGTTATACGCTTTGTCAGTCTTACGTCCATAAACTCGCAATAGCTTTCAGCACCTATGGAAAGAGGTGCTGCAAAGACCATTTTAGGTTTGGGGTTAAAGCCCTCGGTGTACCAAAGAGGAAGCTTTGATCTAACCAAAATCTTATTCATAGTACGCACAAGATCAAGATGCGAAATATATTGAAGCTTCCCGACTTTTTTAAACTTGAAACGTATTACAAGCTTTATATTATTGTGAGGGTTATTAACGTCCTTATCGTCAGGGATAGTATTTACACTGTTTTCTACTTGCACCATCTGTTTTTACCTCCAAGCTTGTTTGCTCCGCAGCCGCTGCACTTTTCTGCACAAGACGGAGTTGTTTCGCCGTTGTACGCCTTATCGCGTTCACGACGAAGGAATGCTTTTGTTACGCCTATATCAATAATATCCCACGGCAGCACCTCGTCAAGACCGAAACCGCGAGTAGTATAGAAGTAGGGATCGACTCCGCAGGCTTCAAACGCCATTATCCATCTGTCGTAATCAAAATGCTCGTCCCACGCATCGAATATAGCTCCGTTTTCAACAGCCCAGGCAATCGCAGGGGCAAGCTTACGGTCGCCTCTTGCTAAAACGGCTTCAATAAACGAAACTTTTGCTTCATGATAGGTATATCTGATGCGTCGGTCGGTTATACACTTGCGAAGACGCTCCTGCTTTTCCATAAGTTTCTCGAAGGAGTCCTGCTTTTCCCACTGGAAGGGGGTAAATGGCTTCGGTACAAAGCAAGAAACACTTATCGTCACACCTATCCCCTTTGGTCTTTCGGGTTTTGGCAGCTTAAAATATTCGCCCACAACTCTGGTCGAAAGTGTAGCAATTCCCTCAATATCCTCAAGAGTCTCGGTAGGAAGTCCGTTCATAAAATAAAGCTTTATATTGCTTTTTCCTCCTCGGAAGGCTATGTGAACAGACTTCATAAGATCATCTTCGGTAACATTTTTATTTATTACATCACGAAGGCGCTGCGTTCCGGCTTCGGGCGCAAAGGTAATTCCGCCCGTTCTTACAGAGGAAACCTTTTGCATAAGTTCCTCCGAAAAGCTATCTATACGAAGCGATGGAAGAGAAAGGCTTACGTGCTCTTTATCAGTCCAGGACAAAAGTCCGTCTGTAAGCTTGGGAAGCTCGGAATAATCGCTTATCGAAAGCGAAATAAGTGAAATTTCGTCATAGCCGGTATTGTCAAACAAGCATTTTGCCTGCTTACAAAGAGTTTCGGGAGATTTTTCGCGTATAGGTCTATACACCATTCCTGCTTGACAGAAGCGGCAGCCTCTTATGCAGCCGCGGTACACTTCAAGAACTATTCTATCATGTACTGTCTCAATATAAGGCATAACGAGTTTTTCGGGATAAGGCGCAGTGTCAAGATCCGCAACTATTCTTTTGCGTATTTTCTTAGGTACATCGTCGTAAAGAGGAGTATATTCTTTTATAGTTCCGTCATCGTTATAGGAAACGTCGTAAAGACTGGGAATATAAACGCCCTCTATGTGTGACGCACGGCGGAGAAAGTCCTTTCTGGTATAGCTTCCATCATCCTTCATTTCATTGTAAAGATGACATATATCAAGAAGAACCTCCTCTCCTTCACCTATATTAATAAGATCAAAGAACTCGGCAATAGGCTCGGAATTATATACGCAAGGGCCGCCACCTATTATTATAGGAGTATCCTCTGCTCTGTCTTTTGCCCAAATAGGAAAGCCTGCCATTTTCATCATAGCCAATGCCGTCGTATAGCAAAGCTCATACTGAAGCGAGAAAGCCACCATATCAAAGGCAGAAAGCTCGTCCCCACTTTCAATAGCAGTAAGAGGAATTGAATACTGCCCCATTTTTTCTTGCATATCCGTAGCGGGAGCATATACTCTTTCGCACCAGACATCTTTATCCTTATTCATTGTATCATAAAGGATACGCACACCCAAATTAGACATTCCTATCTCATAAGTATCGGGAAATGCAAAAGCAAATCTACATTTTACCGAAGCTACATCCTTTATAATGCTATTGTATTCTCCGCCTATATATCTACCCGGTTTCTGAACCGATTTTAATACAGAGGAAGATATTTTTGAATTTTGCATTAAAGAAATCCTTTCTTATAAGTATTGCGCCGCCATCTCGCAGGCGGCGCATTGTGATTATTTATTGCTTTTTTTCTCAAGCGCAAAGGTTTTTCGGCTATCATACCTGAGAGCTACGCACCAGGCAATATGCCAAAGTCCAAACACGACAGACGGAAGCTCCACACCAAGCACAGAAAGAATAACGGAAATCGCAGCGCCGAGACTGATAGAATAAAGGGCTGAAACGGATATTTTTTCTGTAAAGGATCTGTATTTTCCGGTAAGCAATATCGTATTAATTGCATTAACCTTATCGCCATAGGTCACCATACCGGCACTGACTCTTCTGTGTATTACA
Source organism: Eubacteriales bacterium (assembly GCA_045636445.1). Lineage (GTDB taxonomy): Bacteria > Bacillota > Clostridia > Oscillospirales > CAG-272 > UBA1740. The sequence goes on from JAZTXO010000021.1 coordinate 4,132, forward strand.
TCTGTATCAGATGACGGGTTCATTTTCTTAACGACGCGCATACAATCAGCGCCCGCAGAAAGCACCTTAAGAAGGTCGTTTGACAAATTGGGATCATTCGTATAAATGAGAGGAACGATATTTTTCTCACGGAGTGAAGGAAGTATCATAGTAAATTCCTCAGAGAAGGAATATCTTATATAGAACTTCGCATACACCTCACCGTTCTCTGCCGAATACATAATTTTAGTGGTTTCTGCACCACCGTCAGATCCGGATCCGGAAGGAATGGCAACACCGTGACGGCGCATATAATCAGCCGTACCAGCAAAAATTCTAGAGCCGGAAACTTCACCGCTTACGCCATCAGCCTCTATTTGCACATTTGTAGCAGGAGAATGACGTACTCTGTTATCAAGAGCATTTGCAAATATCTTGTAAAGAGGGCCGCCAACCACAGAGAACAATGAATACATCTGCCGCATTGCGCGCTCTATGTTATCACTATCACCGTAAAGCATAAAACGCTTAAGATTTACGTCCTCAACACCGAATATTTCGGTATCCTCAAAGGCAATAACGTCCACCTCAGAGAAATCGTAATATGCCTTTTCGCCGACCACCGTGCTGTTCTCATAAATTGCATTTTCCTGAGCATCGTAATAAGGAAGCTTACCGGAAAGCAAAACGAAAACAGGACACGAAAGCAGAAATACAAGAGTGAATGCCGAAAGCGCCGATACAATACCGCCGAGAACAAAGAACGCAAGTAAGGCGGAAAGCAAGGCTGCTCCGCAAGGGATCGCAACCACAAGCACCGACTGAGAATCTTTATCCGCAGAGTGAGAGATTCTTTCGAAGAAATCTGCCACAAAGGCTGTTCGATGAATTTTTGCCGTCTTAGACTTATATCCTACGACAAGTCCGTCAAGAGCAAGGCTTTCTTCCTCAAGCTCGGAGGTAGATTGAATGTCAAGGAATTTCTTTTCGCAATTTTCGGATACGTGTTTAAATGCAGTGAAATCACCAAGCGCACGATAATAAGAACCGATAACGCTTACAAGTGCAGACAATGCAAAAACAAATCCGTAAAGAGCGTAATTCTTCTCCGGTACAATCATCAAAACAACTGAATAGATAAGAATTACAAGGAAACTCGCAGGTAACGAAACATTAAAGGTTATCTTTTTAGTACAAAGTTCTGATACCGCCCTAACTGTTTCGGGAAGCGCAAGCAGGAAAATCGAGGCAACGAACAGAAAATCAACTACCGCAAGCATTCCGAGGTAATTGGATCCCGGCAAGAGCCTGGGCGTAACCACTCCGCTAAATGCCAAGAGTTCAAACACGAACAAAACAAGAGAGAATATACCGATAACTCCTATACGTATCTTGTGAGCAAGAAGCGTATCAAGGAAGCGATCGTTAAAGCTATCACGCTGAGATTGATGAGAAAATTCACCGGAATTTTTTGCGTCCTGCGGAGCATCATCCATCACGAACTTAGGCTTCGGAGCTTCAGGCTTTTTCTCGTTTACATCAACGTAATCCTGGATTGAAACAGCTCCGTCGGGATCCGGCAAAACAAAATTGCTTTCTTCTACCGGAACAACACTCGATTCGGTCGGCTCTTCCGTTAGCTCTTCTTCAACAGAAGCATCTTCTACTTCGGGATCGACTGTTGCAGGATCGGGAGCTATAAGCTCTTCTATCTCGCGAATCTCCCTTTCTTCATCCACAGGGGGTTCAACCGCCACGTTCGTTTGTGATTCCTCGTTTTTAAATTTAAATACGTTAAGCACTTCAGGCTCGGGCTCGGAATTGGAAACATTCACAACAACCTGATTTGAAGGCGCATAATCAATTTCAGCCGTGGGATCAACATTTTCAACAGAAACAGATGCCATAGACGCAGACTCGCTACCGTCAACCTCAATACGTGCAGATCGTCTAAGCTCGGTCAACGAAGCTCTTGAACGAGGATCTACCATTTTACGATACTTTTCACTCGCCTCGGTGAACTTTGGAACATATACTGCTCTGCGTGCCGGGATTTTCGGTTGTTCAGATTCAGCCGGCTGTTTTTCTTCCTCAGACACATTTTGAACCTTGTTTACAACCGGAGGATTTCCGATTACAAGCTCTTCAACTATGGGTTCTTTTATTTCATCTATTTCATCGGGAGTATTTGTTTCTTTATCGCTAGATATTTCAAATATAAAACTATCTTTTTCGGCAGGTTTTCCGATTTCAAATTCAACAGAATGAATCAGTTCAGGCTCTTCTTTAGCCTTGGTTTCAAAATCAGCATCAAAGCTCAACTGTCCGTCAAGATTTTTGTTTTCCAAAGTGATTACCTCCTTTTTAATGCTCTTTGCCGCCTAATGTCAGCCAAAATAACTGCCGCAGCACATGAAACGTTCATCGAATTTACCTCTCCGCAAAGAGGGATAGAAACGACGAAATCGCATTTTTCTTTTACCAATCTGGATATTCCAAAGCCCTCGCTGCCAAGTACCACTGCGGCAGGGCCTGTCATATCGGTTTCATAATATGTTTTTTCGCCCATATCGGCAGCATAGATCCACAAGCCTTTTTCTTTAAGCTCATCTATTGCGGATGCAAGATTTGTGACCTTTGCAACACGCATGTGCTCGATAGCGCCGGCAGACGATTTTGCAACAGTTGTGGTAAGTCCGACAGATCTACGTTTTGGAATAATCACACCGTGCGCACCAAGACATTCGGCTGAACGAATGATCGCGCCCATATTGTGCGGATCTTCAATTCCGTCGAGAACTACGATAAGGGGCGCTTCGTCTTTAGATGCGGCATACTCAATTATATCGTCTATACTATAATAATTTCTTTCCGCTGCTACGGCAACTATTCCCTGATGTCTTTCACCTGCGCTAAGGTAATCAAGCTTCGTACGGTCGACCTCCATAATTGGGATCTTACGCTCTGCGGCAATTCCGAGAAGCAGATTTACCGAGCCCTCGCGTTCTCCGGACTGTATGTACAATTTTTCTATATCACGTCCGCTTGCAAGAAGTTCCTTAACAGCGTTTCTGCCGCTTATAACGTTTTCATCCGGCTCACGCATAGGTCTGTTATCACGCCTTGAGTTATCACGAATGCGATCGTTAAATCTATTTTAAGTCGGAGGCCAAGCGGT
>JAZTXO010000022.1:0-27146 GCA_045636445.1 Eubacteriales bacterium
AACGCACTCAAAATCGGTTGATTATATTTTTAGTGAATGATAAAATGAAGAAAAAGGAGGTTCTTCCATGTTTACACTATTAACTTTATTATTTGCATCTTTACTTATTTGTTGCAGCATCTTTTTCTTCAACAAAAAAGAGCTTAGTGGGAAATTTCTTTCGACTATTGCAATCTTGTATTTTATTTCAGGAATAATTCGTATGCAATTTTCGGACAGCTTTGTAGAAACTGTTTTATCGGGCGCAGACATAGTCGAATCCTTGGTACGCTGGGGTTATTATATCGGGTATGCTACACTTCCCCTCTCTGTGTTTACGAACAACCGCACATTCAGAAATATTGCAATCTATTTCAGCTTCCCTTTAGCTATCATAATGGCAGTACGATTTAATATAACTATGGATTATTTCCTCTCGCCCGGCGGCGGAGGATGGTACGTTGCCGAGTGGATAAGATACTGTCTTCACATTTTCGAATTAGGTCTTGCAATAGCTATTCCTATTCTTGTGCTCTGCAAAACAAAGCACAAAATTGATATCCGCTCCGGAAAAGAATGGCTTAATCTTGGACTTGTTTTACCGGCGGTTTTGCTTTATATGATGCCTCCGTACATACCGCAATCTCTATTGGGATTTACAAACATACCGGTTGGTTCATTTTCTCTTTTCCATACAGGATGGATAACGATTACTTTCTTGGAAATCTTAGGGATTTATCTCGTATTTAAGAACAAGAGCAAAAAAGAAAAATGGGAAATGCTTTACTTTATCGTTATGGCCGAATTTTATCTTTCGAACTCTTCCCTTTTACGGGGATTCAAATGGTCAAGAATTCCGATTCAGCTCTGTTGCGTCGCTGCCTTTTTCTATCTCTTCATTATACTAACAAAGTCCAAAAAAATGTTCAACTTCTGTTATCTTTGCAACGTATCGGGAGCTATGGTGGCGGTGCTTCTTGCATCATTTTCAAGCGAATCGTTATGCTGCTGGAACATACATTACATGTATGAGCATACAATGGTTCTTGCGTTCCCGATACTTGCACTATCACTGGGAGTATTTCCAAAGCTTTCAAGAAGTTCCATAAAAGATATGAGCGTTCGATATATCTGGTATTTTTCATTCTGCCTGATTTTAGGTTTGATAATTAACGTTTTTTCAAGCGTGGCAATTTATGACGTTAATTATTTTTATATGTTTGATTACGAAGAAGCAATCGGTTATTTGCCCTTTGCTACGTTTACGGGACTTGTGAAAATTCCGATTGGAAGCGTTACACTGTATCCACTACTTGTTATAACCGTATTCTCCATTTTCTACCTTGTAGGGCTTTTAAACTACGGCATTACGGTAGGACTAAGCAAAATCAATCGCAAAACGAATGCTATGCCCCTTTCAGAGATTGACAAAGAAGAGGTATATACAAAGCTTACTTCAGCCACATGATATATAAATTCTATTGATTTAATTTACATTAAAAAGTATTGACAAATCGAAGAAATTGTGGTATCATATTTCCAATGGAATAAGTCCTTTAGATCACCCTTGCACAGAGAGACGTCGTTTTGCTGAAAGACGGAGAAGGAATCTTTTGGATACCGCCCATGCATAGCACGCTCAAGATGAAATTTGTCATTCGGGCAATCCCATACTCAAAGGTGGATAGCTATGGAAATTTAATAACAATGAGTTAATCGCTCGGGTGGAACCGTGCGGGACTTTTTCAAAGTTAGTCCTCACCCCGAAAGGCAATTTTTGTCTTTCGGGGTATTTTTATTGAATATTTATCAAAAGGAGAAAATAAAATGGCAAAGATTATTTTTGCAACCGGAGAGGTTTACGAGGGAGAAGCAGTTTCTGTCTACGAAGCAGCAAAATCCGTACTCGGCTCTGTTTCAAGAGATGTTCTCGCCGCTATGGTAAACGGAGAGGCAAAGGAGCTTTCGACCGTTGTTGACGGCGAGGCTGAGGTTAAGCTCCTCACATTCAAGGACAAGGAAGGAAAAGAAATTTTCAGACACACTGCTGCGCATATTATGGCACAGGCTGTAAAGCGTCTTTACCCTAACACAAAGCAGACCATAGGCCCCGCTACCGAGACCGGATATTTCCAGGACTTTGATGCAGAGGTTTCATTCACTCCCGACATTCTTAAGAACATTGAAGCGGAAATGAAAAAAATCGTTAAGGAAAACCTTATTATCGAAAGAAAGGTACTTTCCAAGGAAGATGCTATCGAGCTTATGAAGAAGCTCGACGAGCCCTACAAGGTTGAGAGAATCGAAGAGCTTCCCGACGACGCTGAGATTTCCATATACACCCAGGGCGAGTACACCGACCTTTGTGCAGGACCTCATCTTCACTCTACAGGCGCTGTAAAAGCCTTCAAGCTTACACAGTGCACCGGCGCTTACTACAAGGGTGACCAGAACAACAAAATGCTCCAGCGAGTTTACGGTATTGCATTCCCCACAAAAGACGAGCTGAACGAGTACGTGCAGCAGCAAGAGGAAGCGCTTAAGCGTGACCACAACAAAATAGGCCGTGAACTTGAGTACTTCACTACCGTTGATTCTATCGGTCAAGGACTTCCTATACTTCTTCCCAAGGGCGCAAGAACTGTTCAGCGTCTTCAAAGATGGGTTGAGGACGTTGAGGAATCGAGAGGTTACCTTCTCACCAAAACTCCTCTTATGGCAAAAAGAGAGCTTTATCAGATATCCGGTCACTGGGATCATTATCTTGACGGTATGTTCGTTATGGGCGACCCCGACGATTACACAAAAGAGTGCTTTGCTCTTCGTCCCATGACCTGCCCCTTCCAGTATCAAGTATTCCTTAATAAAAAGCGTTCTTACAGAGAGCTTCCTATGCGTCTTGGCGAGACCTCTACCCTCTTTAGAAATGAGGATTCGGGCGAGATGCACGGTCTTATCAGAGTAAGACAGTTCACTATTTCCGAGGGACATCTTATTCTCCGTCCAGAACAGCTTGCGGAAGAGTTTAAGGGTTGTCTTGACCTCGCTAAATACTGCCTTGAAACGCTCGGTCTGTGGGAAGACTGCACATTCCGCTTCTCACAGTGGGATCCCAAGCGTACCGACAAATATGAGGGTACTCCCGAACAGTGGAACGAAGCACAGGCTATAATGGGCGAGCTTCTTGACACATATCTTGGCAGAGAAAACTACGTTATCGGTGTTGACGAGGCGGCGTTCTACGGTCCTAAGCTCGACATTCAGTGCAAGAACGTTTTCGGTAAAGAGGACACCATAGTTACCATTCAGGTCGATATGCTTCTTGCTAAAAAGTTCGGCATGGAGTACGTTGACCGAGACAATACCATGAAGACTCCCTACATCATTCACAGAACAAGTATGGGTTGTTACGAAAGAACACTCGCTCTTATTCTTGAAAAGTACGCAGGCGCACTTCCCGTATGGCTTGCTCCAACCCAGGTAACAGTTATTCCCGTAGTTGCAGACTTTGCAGATTACGCTGCCGAGGTTACAAAGAAGATGCAGGCTGCTGGCATTAGAGCTGAACTTGACGACAGAAACGAGAAGCTTGGCTACCGTATCCGTGAAGCACAGCTTTCCAAAGTCCCCTATATGATAGTTGTCGGTGAGGACGAAATGGTATCCGGCAGCGTTACCGTAAGAGCAAGAACCGAAGGCGAAGGCGGTAAATTTACTGTCGACGAGTTTATCGCAAAGGTTGTTTCCGAAATCGAAACAAAGAAGCATTAAGAAAGGTTTTGATATGAATTACGAAATAAAAAGCAATTTGCTCACAGTTGCGATTAGTGATAACGGCGCAGAGCTTATGTCTGTAAAGGGTGCGGACGGTCACGAATACCTTTGGCAGGGCGATGAAAAATATTGGAAAGATCGCGCCCCCTTGCTTTTCCCTACTTGCGGTCGACTGCTTGACAACAAGTTTACCTATGCAGGCAAGGAATACGCAATGAAGTCTCACGGATTCGCAAAAAAATGCATTTTCTCCGTTGAAGAAAAGACTGAATCCAAGATTGTATTTAAACTTTCCGAAAACGAGATTACATTAAACGAATATCCCTTTAGCTTCAATCTTATAGCTGAATATGAGGTTTGCGGAAACGAGCTTAGCGCAAAATTCACTGTTAAAAATACGGACGATAAGGTTTTGCCTTATATGTTTGGATGGCATCCCGGATTTATGCTCGACGGAAGCGGCGATATTGCCAACTTTACGCTTGATTTTAACAATAAAACAAACCTCACCTGGCATCCATTGCAAAACGGTCCTTTCGTTCGCCCCGAAGGCGAAAATTATTCAATCGAAAACTGCAAGTACGCACTTTGCGAAGAAGAAATTTACAAGAACGATACCATGATTTTTGTCGGCACGGGCGACAAGACCAGCCTTTCTTCCCCCGATACAAAATACCGTGTTGATTTCGAATGGTCGAAAAATCTTCCTTATTTCTGCATCTGGAAGGACGACAACTCCGAGGCAAGATTTATCTGCCTTGAGCCTTGGTCAAACGTACCTGCAGACGGCATTACTCCCGAAAACTTCGAAACAAGAGTTATGTCTCGTCTTAATTCCGGAGAAAACGAAAGCTACACCTACAACTTAAAATTCTTCTGAAAAAATTTTCGTAGAAATTATGAAAAGACTTTTTAAATATTTAAAAAAATATACGTTAGAGTCTATCTTAGCGCCGCTTTTCAAGCTTTTTGAGGCGGCGCTTGAACTTATTGTTCCAATAGTCGTTGCAATGATCATTGACGAAGGAATAGCTAACGGTGACAAAGGCAGAGTTATCTTTCTATGCATTATTTTAGTTTTACTCGGACTCGTAGGACTCGGATTCTCTGTTGTAGCTCAGTACTGTGCGGCAAAAGCATCTGTCGGTTTTATTACAAACGTTCGACTTGCCCTGTTCTCCCATCTCGGGGAGCTATCCTATGCAGACATTGACAATCTCGGAACGTCAACCATGATAACGAGAATGACAACAGACTCCAACGTTTTACAAACGGGCGTCAATCTTACTCTTAGACTGCTTTCCCGTTCTCCAATAGTAGTGTTTGGAGCAATGGTAATGGCTTTCACCATTGACAAATATGCAGGTGGTGTTTTTGCAACCGCAATTCCCCTTCTTTCGATTATAGTTTTCGGCATTATGCTTATAACGATGCCTATGTATAAGCGTGTTCAAAGTGGCGTTGATAAAATTCTCGGTAAAACCAGAGAAAACCTTTCGGGCGTTAGAGTTGTACGTGCTTTCGGCAAAGAGGAAAAAGAAACTGCGGAATTCATCAACGACAACAACGTTTTAACACGCAACCAAAAGAGAGTCGGTCATATTTCGGCATTGATGAACCCATTGACCTACGTTATCATCAATCTTGCACTGATACTGCTGGTTGATCTTGGGGCTATCAGGGTTAATTCGGGAAACCTTACACAAGGTGAAGTTATAGCTCTTTATAACTACATGTCGCAAATTCTTATTGAACTTGTAAAACTTGCAAACCTTATTATAACCATAAGCAAAGCTCTCGCATCCGCCTCAAGAATTTCCGCAGTATTAGATATTGCTCCTTCTCAAACTTACGGCAACCTAACAAGCGGTATTGAGGACGCACCTGCCGTTGTTTTTGAAAACGTTTCGTTAAGATACGGCGGTCAAGAAAACGCTATTTCCGACATTTGTTTCGAGGCAGAACGCGGAGAAACAATCGGAATCATAGGCGGAACCGGTTCTGGAAAAACTTCGCTTGTGAATCTCATTCCAAGATTTTATGATGCTACCCAAGGATACGTCTACCTATTCGGCAGACATATTTCCGAATATTCAAAAAATGCGCTTACATCAAAAATCGCTGTCGTTCCCCAAAAAGCAACTCTTTTCAGAGGCACGATAAGAGATAATATGCGTTGGGGAAAACCCGACGCAACCGACAAAGAGATCTTTGCTGCTTTAAGCATAGCGCAAGCCGAAAAGCTTGTTCTTGAAAAAGGCGGTCTTGATGCTATGGTTGACAGCGATGGCAAAAACTTTTCCGGTGGACAGCGTCAGCGTCTTACAATTGCAAGAGCTCTTGTTGCAGACCCAAAAATCCTGATTCTTGATGACTCCGCTTCAGCTCTTGACTTTGCGACAGATGCAGCGCTTCGTTCTGCTATAAAAAAACTTAAAAACAAAACGGTATTTATTGTTTCACAAAGAGCTTCTTCTGTTATGCACGCTGATAAAATCATCGTTATGGAAGACGGTTCGTGTGTCGATATTGCAACGCACGATGAATTATTGCAGCGTTCTCCTATATACCGCGAGATTTACGAATCTCAATTTAAAAAGGAGGGCGAGCGATGAAAAACAACAATCTTACAACTTTAAGACGTGTTTTAAAGTATTTGGGAAAATACAAGCTCTTTCTCCCCTGCTCCATAATTTTCGCTTTGATTTTTACCGTGCTGTCGCTATACATTCCTATCCTTATCGGAAATGCTATAGATTGCATCGTTGCTCCAAACTCTGTCGATCTCGACAGAGTGCTTGAAATTCTGATTTACACAGCTATGTTTATCGGAGTTGCGGCAATATCACAATGGTGCATGACAGCCATCAACAACCGCATTACATTCCACATAACAAGGGATATAAGGAATGATGCCTTTGCAAAATTGCACACGCTTCCGCTTTCATATATTGACAGAACAGCACACGGCGAAATCGTTAACCGTGTAATAAACGACACAGATAGATTTTCCGAAGGACTTCTTTTAGGATTCACGCAAGTATTTACAGGTCTGCTTACTATATTCGGCACACTGTTTTTCATGCTGATTATAAATTGGCAGATCGCACTTGTTGTTGTCGTTCTTACCCCGATGTCTATTTTCATCGCTAAATTCATCGGCAAACGAACTTTCACTATGTTTAAGGCACGTTCCGAGGCCGAAGGAGAATCAACCGCTATCATCAACGAAATGATAGGAAACCAAAAGACGGTTCGAGCATTTGGGTACGAAAAAAATGCCGCTTCACAATTTGAAAATGCCTCGAGAAAGCTAGAAAAGGCGACACTTTCGGCAATATTCATTTCATCCCTCACAAACCCCACAACAAGATTTGTTAACAACGTTGTATATGCTGCAGTCGCACTTGTCGGTGCAATAATGGCTATAAATTCGAATGACATTGCAACAGCATTTACCATAGGAGAATTTTCCGTTCTGCTTTCGTATACCAACCAATATACAAAGCCTTTCAATGAAATCTCGGGAATTTTTGCCGAATTCCAAAATGCACTTGCATCTGCTTCTCGTGTTCTCGAGCTTATTGATCTACCGAGCGAAAAAAGCGATGATAGCGATGCACACGTTCTTGGTGAAGCCGAGGGAAACATTGAAATGCACAACGTAAACTTTTCTTACACCTCCGGCGTTTCACTCATCGAGGATCTTAATCTAACAGCAAAATCCGGTGAGAAAATTGCTATAGTCGGTCCAACCGGATGCGGAAAAACCACCGTAATAAACCTTTTGATGAGATTTTACGATATAAATTCAGGCTCTATTACCGTAGATGGCCACAATGTAAATAAAATAACTAAAAAAAGCCTAAGAGCGTCTTACGGTATGGTTCTTCAGGATACATGGCTTTTCAAGGGAACGATTAAAGATAATATTGCCTACGGAAACCCCTCGGCTACCGATGAAGAGATAATCGCTGCTGCTAAAGCTTCTCATGCTCACGGATTTATTAAACGTTTGAAAAACGGATATGACACCTTTATCGGTGAAGGCGGAAACGGACTTTCTCAAGGACAAAAGCAGCTAATATCAATCGCACGCGTCATGCTTACTCACCCGGAGATGCTTATCCTTGACGAAGCCACATCCTCCATCGACACCAGAACCGAATTGAAAATTCAAGATGCTTTTGCCGAGCTTATGGAAGGAAGAACCAGCTTTATTGTAGCTCACAGACTTTCCACAATCAGGGAAGCCGACAAAATCCTGGTTATGAACAACGGAAAAATTGTTGAAATCGGAAAACACAAAGAGCTTCTTGAAAAAGGAGGCTTTTACTCCGAGCTGTACAACAGCCAGTTCGCACATTAAGTTGTATAAACGAATGTACTGTATTGGCACAAAACGATTTATTCAACAGACTAAAATACCTCTCTAACTTTGAGAGGTATTTTTATTTTCACTTTTATCAAAACTATTGAAAGAACCAAAAAAATATGTTACAATATTTATGCGGGAGGATATTGCTATGATTGTACGTACAAACCATGCAAAAATATACAGACAAGTAGTCGACGTGTTGACAAAATCTCCGGAATATCGTAAAGAGCTTATTGAGCTATGCATGTTAAAGAGCAAACTTAACGAAAAAGAAATCAGCAATACGGAAGCCGGAAGTACAAAAAACAATTTAAGAAGTAAAATAGGAACAGTAATCAATGAAATGCACACGGCAGGTCTTATTGCTCTCGACACAAAGGGGCGATATTATCTCGTTTCAACAAAGCCTATCGCTATAAGAATCGAAAAATGCCAAAAGGAAATCATTAAAGCACTCTCCTGCTCTGCTCTAACGAAATCACAGATAAACGAAAAACTAGCTTCTGTGCTTGGCACTGATAAAACAGTAACCACAAGAGATGACGACATACTCTCAACGTACATAGGTCAGCTTTTGAAAAAAATGCTTACCGAAAACGTTATTTCTTTGAACAACGGAACTTATTCATTAACACCCCAAATATGCGCAAAGGTTGACGACGTCAACGAGATGTTAGCTCTTAAAAGCGATTTCATTTCCCGTTTGCATACAAAAGGCGGTGAATTCTTCGAAAATTACTTTATGACTCTGCTCAAAAAGTACAGCGAAAAAAACGGTAAGAAAGTTCTTGAATGCTACGTAACCGGCGGATCTGCAGATGGCGGAATAGACGGTGTTATAAAAACCGAAGATTCTCTGGGATTCAGAGAAACCACAATGGTACAAACCAAAAATCGCATTGAGCTTACTTCCGAAACCGATACAAGAGGTTTCTACGGAGCAGTTTGCGCAAGTAAAGGCAGTCGAGGAATTTTTGCGGTCACATCCGATTTTCACCCATCTGCCGATGCATTTCTGAAGCAACTTGACGACTGTGTCGGAATTAATAGTGACAGGCTTTTCTTGATGGCAATCGAATGTACATACGGAATAAAGAAAAAAGGAAAGACGTTGTCTGTTGACGAAAAAATCATTTAATGTCTAGGAGATTATATGGAGTTAACTCAAGCAAAAGAAAATCTTTGCTCTCTTGTGGAAAAGTATAAGAGCAAATTTTCCGAATTTGATATAAAAATCTTGGCAGACGTGTATTTAGCCGATTCAAAAACATTTGCGAACCGTACAGACGACGATCCTTTCGCCAATGTTCTTTGCGCCAGTATAACCATTTGTTCACCCGACGCAAAGGATGAAAACGAAATGTGCGGTTTCGACATCATACTTAATTTAAACAAAAAAAAGGCTGTAAATGATGATGAATTCGAGTTAGAAACAAGCGAGTTCAAAAAAAGGTTGAATGATTTTACATCAAAGCTCGAAGATGCAGAAAACATAAACGATTTAATAAAGTGTGAAGCAGAAAAAGAAAAAGAGGCCTTTAGTACCCAGATGGAAGGCTACACAAAGAAGATGAAAAAAGTAAAGATTATTGTTACAATACTTTTTGCTGCGACTCTTATTTCGGTCATCTTTTCTGTTTTTGCGTTACTGTTAAATTAAATTTACACGAGGAAAGATATGGATTTTTCTAAATACGGGTATAAGCAAAAAGCCAACTGCGAAAATTGCGAATTTTATGAATACGATGAATATACGGATAGCTACGGATGTAATATGAAGCTTGACGAGGACGAGATGGCAGGATTTTTAAACGGAAACACCCGTTCCTGCCCTTACTTCAGGTTTTACGATGAATACAAGAGCGTTCATAAACAAATTTGACTTTATAAATATAAAAAAAAAGAAAAATCAAGGTTTTGGGGTATCACTCTAAAACCTTGATTTTTCATATTATGTTTCGACAACGTGATATTCACGCTCCGCCGATTTTAAAAATTCGGTTGATTATTCAACTGTGCAGCAAAGGAAAAGCCAAGCAGTTTCGGGATTTACCGGAACCTTGAATATATAAGTTCCCTGATTTTCGGTATCCCACCAGCCTGCATTATCACCGTGAACCTTTATTGCCTCTGCAAGCTCTTCTGTTAAAGGATACACACCCGTGGTAGGATCACATTTTTCCCAATAGCTTTCTAGCATAGAGTTATAAATACGTTTTTCGACGTAGTTACCCTCTTCATCAAAGATGTATCCGCCGATATTTCCGCCGCTTGTTCCGCCCATCTGGTAACCTTCAAAACCTGCCATAGTTGCCAAAGATGCGAAAGGAACGTTTATAAAATCGGTATAATCACCGACAGAATCTATTCTAAGATATACCTTTTTACCGTCTGCAGTATAATAATAGCCATCATCAGCAAGAGTAACGGAAATGTTTTGTGCAATTACGTTAAAGTCTTTCAAAACAGCACCCGCAGGAAGTGTAAAAGGCGAAATCTCACCTTTTGCGGTTACGTTTACTTCAGGAACGTCAAATGTAGGATCGAAAGGAGCATCACCGATTCGTTCGATAACCACCGTAGCATCTGCGGAATTTATACAATTGAGTCCGATAACGTAAGGAGTACTTAAATCGCGGATTATAAGCTCAAAGCTTTTACCGTCATAAGCTCCTTCTGCCAAATGTTCAGGCTGAACGATCATAGGGTTTCCGTAATAGCCTATCGTCATATCAGCATCGGCTGATGTAAAGGAAAACTTATAAACACCGGCAGATGAAGCGTTGAAGATTAAATATGTTGTTTTCCCTGCAGATGCGGGAATAACATGACTTCCGCTTCCAATCGGATATGCATAGGTTTCTTCCTCGACAGCACCGTATATCTGGTTTGCCTTTGATGAATCTCTTACAATTACTCTAAGTGAAGTTGAGTCTTCGGGAAGCTTGTACTCCGACGTAAGAATAACAGCCTCGCTGAAGCCCTGCTCAGGCTTGACAGTTCCGTTAACCAGAGCATTTTTTAAGGTTGCTTTACCGTCTTTATCGGAAACTGCGGTCTTTGTTTCACCGTTCGAATTAGTATATTTAAGCATTACGTTACTGACAGGTTTACCGATTTCATCGATTACAGTAACAGTGTAGGTTGCATACTTTTCAGTCTGGGAATCATCTTCCGTGCCATCCTTTTCACAAGAAGAAAAGCAGAAAGCCATTGCTAAAAGCGCAACAACAATCAAAATTATATGTTTAAGATTTTTCATTTCAAACTCCCTATTATTAGGTTATAAAAGGGATGCACCCGGCACGCTTTTGGTGCCGAATGCATCCCAAAATTGTCGCATTCGACAATATTCAGTGTTTAGAAGGGTGTCTCTGCGCAGAAGTACTGATTATAGTAGCAAAGCTTTGTCCAAGAATTTTCAACACCCTCGAAGGTGTATTTATCCATGAGCAAGGTAAGCAAATCGGTAACTTCCTTTGTTGCGATAACGCAACCTATTCTAGGATCACCCGCCACTACGGTTTCGCCAAGATCTGCGTTATAACCTGCAGTTATTCTCTTTGCAAGGAAGGATCTTGCAAGTGCGGTGTAATCATCTCCGTCACCGTGATAAATTCCGGCATAAACGTCTTGAAGCTGATAAATTTCAGCATAAGATGCATAAGCGTCTCCCCACATATTCTTAAGATACTCGTCGCACTTAACGGGATCGTTATCATTGAGGGCGAGGAAATTGAGAATATACTGATCGTCCTCGGTACGGCTGAAATCAAAAGCACCGAGCTCGATCATCTTTTCAAGGCTCTTGTTGGTGAATATAGGAGTAATGTTAGAGAAATCAGCGTAAAGTATAGAGCCGGTTCTGTCAGAACGCTTTTCACGCCAAATGCCATCTGCTCCAAGCTCTACGTCAATTCCGCCGGAAATTGTCTGTGTAAGCTCACCGGTAATGGACTCAAGGGATGAGAAGTATCCGGGAGAAGCAAGGGAGAATCTGTAGTATCCTTCTCCGCCAAGTCTTTCAACTCTGAACTTGATAGTTCCCTCTTCGTAAACGTCGGAATATGCAATGTCGATGTAGTAATCTGTGCCGGCTTCAAGATATACCATCATATAAACGTTGCTTTGGTCGCTGGTAAGACCAAGGTTTTGTCTATCTACGTTTTCGTAGGTATACCAAACTTCGCGCGTTTCGAAATCAGAGGACTTAAAGATCCATCCGTCGCAATCGCTGAAGGTTCCGGGATTCTGCTCGTTGGGTGCATAAGATGTGATAAGATATGTTCCGGACTGGGCAGGCGTGAACTTATACATCAAACCTCTGGGCATTATAACTCTGTTATAAACTATTGAGTTGGGGAATGTGGTATCGCCGTTATTGCTTAAAATAGTGGAGTATGCCGAGAAGGGCGCAAGTCCCTTTATAGGATCCTCAAGCTGCTTTCCGCCGGTTGCATAAGCATCATAGTAGCAGCAAAGCTTCAACCAATCGTTTGCGTTGTTAGGATCACCGTAATCTTTAGCAACCTTAATAAGCAATTCTTTAAGCTCTTCGGTTACGGGAGAAACACCGTAAATCTGTGCGTTGGAAGCATAGTTACAATATTGGGTGATTGCAGCTTCGTAGCTCTTACCGATAGACATATTATAAACATAGTCGTCATCGCTGAATCTTGTGTAACCCATAAGGTTAGCGAGAAGAAGAGGTCCTGTTGCGCTGTCAACGTGATAATATCCGTCAGCGCCAAGGAATATGTCTACATAATCCTGATAATTGCTGAATTCATCGGGATTTGTAGCAGCGAAGCGGTAAATATAGGTAGGAGAATTAATGTCATTGACTCCGCAAATGCGAAGATTCTTAAGATATACAGTATCATCGCCCGCATCGTCACCGGAGTCCTTGCTGTAAACAAGTCCTACACGATAAGTTGCATCTTCTTCTGCAACGTATGCAAAGCAGGTTTTCCAAGAATCACCAACACCGGATATTGAGTAAATATCCTTACCGTCTACAACAACGTAAAGATAGTCAGCACCAAGCTCGGAGGATATGAAATAATCGAAAGCAAGAACGTCGCCTGCTTTAAGCTCAACGTCAACCAACAGCTGAGCGTATGAGGATTCTTTGTTTATGTTAGAAGCTTTGATAACATCGTAACCGAACTTTTCGTTATCAATTACGAAGGGCCAGGAATACTCATCACTCTCATCGTTAGAGTAAACAGCACCCTCGATAGCTCCTTTATCAAACGCCTGACTAATCTCTTCGCTGGAAGGCATCTGAACATCAGGTTTCTCTCTGGGAACTATGTCGTTATAGTTCGTGATGAGCTTCTGCTCGTAATTATCTGCCGTAAAATGCTCAAATATAACATTGAAAGCTCTCTCGCTGGGAATTGCTCCGGCTTCGATTAAGGTTATTACACCGTATCTGTCAATCATAACAGACGTAGGATAACCTTCTACAGAAAAGGCGGAAGACAATGCGGTATAATCTTTTGCTACATCGAAGGTAAGTCCCATATCAGCCTTGAAGCTTTTGATAGACTCGAGCGAGTCATCGAAGATGGGGTCAAGGGCGATAATAGCAAGATCGTCTGAGTAATTTTCATATGCGGACTGCATATAGGGGAACTCGGTGAGACACCATGAGCAGGTTGTATACCAGAAGTTAATAAGAACTGCTTTTTTCTCTTTGAGAACTTCGGAAAGAGTAAAGGTCTTATTTTCGGTAGTAGTAACGGTAAAATCTCTTATAACATCGCCAAGTACGTAAGATACACCCGAAAGATCGCTTTCGGAAATAACCTCAGAAGATATAGTTATCTTCAAATCATTAGATACAAGAGGATAATACGGTTCAACGTCATATCCGTCGGGAACGCTGGACTGAATTGATGCTGCATACTGTCCACCCTCGGGCAAATTGATCGTAGCCTTACCATTGGCGTCGGTTACAGCTGTTGCACCGTCGATGAAATCACCGATTGTGCCATCCTCGTATTCATAGAAATACACAGGCAATTTCGTCATAGGCATACCGCCTTTGGTTACAACGGTTACGCTGTATGCGGCCTTTTGGGTAGCATCGCTGTTGTTGTTACCCGCGTTACTTCCGTTTCCGCTACTGTTATTCTTATCATTGCCGCACGAAGAAAGCACAACTAAAACAGACGGGAGCAACATAAGCAGAGCAAGTGCAAAAGCAATTACTTTGTTGGTCTTTTTCATTTTGTTCTCCTTAAATTAAGATACTATAAAACAACATTCATAAAATGCCGTAAATATACATCTATATCATATCACGATTTTGCAAGAAAATCAATAGCAAAATTCAAATTAATTGACAAAGAGCATACATTTAATACTTTTTTTACATTTTAGCGGATTACATATTTCGTCAAAGCTATTGCTTTTTTTATATAATTATGGTAAAATATTAAAGCATATTAATATTTTATAATATATATTAGTTGCGAAAAAAGTCAGAAAGGCAAACAAAATGGCAAAAACAAACAAAAAGATCCGTATTATTACGGCGGTGGTAGCATTGGTGATGTTAATTTCATCAATTATGACTATCCACCTGTCAGCTACGGGCACAACTTATTACGGTTCATCGCCGTCAATAAACAAGCTTAACGGTAATCTCGATTTAGGTACCGAAAAGCTTTTCAACGAGTCGGTGATGTACAAGTTGCCCGACACTGTGAAGGAAAGTGATGATATATCTGTCATAATTCAGACTAATACATCCACTCTTCTTGACGCATACGACAAATCAGGCACTTCCCTTTCCTTCGGAGAATACTCTCTGACGAAGGAAGCAGAAGCTGTTCGCGAGAAAATATTCTCCGACTCCGAAATTGTCAGACAAAAGCTTGATGGAATAAATTACGAACTCGGAAACAGATATAACACTCTTATTTCCGGCTTTGAAATCACCATCAAAGCGGCAGATTACGAAAACGTACGCAGCGCAATCGGTAATGCCGCATCAGTATACGCCAGCGAAGTATATAACGTAGCTGAAACAAAGCTTGTTGAAAACAAGGTTAACGTATACAACACCGGTATATTCAGCAGCGAAGAGTTCAAGGCTAACTACGGCATTGACGGCACAGGTATGGTTGTAGCGGTTCTTGATACCGGTATAGACTATTACCACTCTGCTTTTTCGGATTTAACCTTCAAAGCAGATAGAAACAAGCTGGGACTTACCTTTACAGACGTTCAGGCTATTATGAAAAACAATAGCATGGCATCTGAGAGCATGACTCCCGGTCTTAGCCCCGAAGACGTATACATAAGCGATAAGATCCCTTACGGCTTCGACTATGCAGACAGCGATTCCGACGTATTCCCTCTTCTCTCAAACCACGGAACTCACGTTTCCGGTGTTATCGCAGGTAACTATCTCGAGCACATTGAGGCTGATGATTACTCCGGTGAGTTTGTCGGTGTTGCGCCTAACGCTCAGGTTGTTACAATGAAGATATTCTCGGATGTTGAAGCTACTTCTCACACATCGTGGATCATCGCTGCTCTTGAGGACTGCGTTACTCTCGGTGTTGACGTTATCAACATGTCAATTGGTACTACCTGCGGCTTTGGTACTCCCGGAACAAAGTTCTTTGAGGATAAGGTTTACGAAAAAATTCGCGAACGCGGCATAGGACTTATCGTTGCAGCTTCCAACAGCTTCAACTCTACCTACGGTTCTGACAAGAACGGTAACCTTCCTCTTACATCCAACCCCGACAGCGCAACTGTTGGTTCTCCCTCCACATATCTTGGAGCATTATCTGTTGCTTCGATAGAAGGCGCTAAGACTCCTTATCTCCTTCACAACAATACAATTATGTATTTCATCGAGTCTACCGACAGAGTTTCCAAAGAAAAGGACTTTGTAAACGAGCTTCTTCCCGAAGGCGTTGACGAAATGGAGATCGAATACGTGCTTGTTGCAGGTGCAGGACGTACCGCAGCAGACTATACAGGTATAGATGTAAAGGGTAAGATTGCACTTATCAAGCGTGGTTATAACACGTTTGAAGAGAAAGCTGCCCTTGCGCAAGAAATGGGTGCTGCCGGAGTTATCATTTATAACAATGTATCCGGTGACATAAAAATGAATGTCGGTGAAACAAACATTGCTGTATGTTCCATTTCTCAGGACGACGGTGAGATGCTTGCAACGGCAGGTTCCGGAAAGATCAAGATCAGCCGTGGACAGACCTCCGGTCCTTTCATCTCCGACTTCTCTTCTTGGGGTCCTACTCCCGACCTTCAGATAAAACCCGAAATCACTGCGCACGGCGGATCGATTCTTTCCTCCGTTCCCGGTGAAGATTACGACAGAATTTCGGGTACTTCCATGGCAACCCCCAACATTTCCGGTGTTGCGGCTCTTCTTCGCCAGTACGTAATTGAAAAATTCGGTTTTGACAGAGAAAAAGACGCAAAGGAAATCACTGCTACCGTAAACAGACTTATGATGTCTACGGCCGACATTATTATTAACAAAAACGGTCTACCCTACTCCGTAAGAAAGCAGGGTGCCGGACTTGCCAACCTTAACGACTCTGCAGCAGCTACCGCATATATAGTAACCTATAATGAAGATAATTCGATTATGGATAAATCCAAGCTTGAGCTTGGAGACGATCCTTCGAAGACAGGTATTTACAGACTCCACTTCGGTATTAAGAACTTTGGCACAACAACGCAGTCATACGATCTGCTTGCTCACGTTTTGACCGAGAGTGTCAGCGACACAAAGACCAGCCACGGAGAAACCACGGTAACCGAATCGGCATATAAGCTTGACGGTGCAAAGGTAGATATTCTTTCCGTAAACGGTGGAATAAGAAACGGCAACAACATTACCGTTGAAGCCGGTCAAACCGCAAACATAACTCTTACCATCACACTTACCGCAGAAAACAAGAAGTATCTTGACGACAACTTCGAAAACGGTATGTACGTAGAAGGCTTCGTTATGCTTGACTCTGCCGACGATGCGCAGGATCTTAACCTTCCTTATCTTGCATTTTACGGTGATTGGACTGTTGCTCCTTTGTTTGACCTTGATTACTTCGAGACAAACAGAGACGAGCTTGACGATTCCATAGATCCTCTTGACAAAACCCTCCCCGATGCTTATGCATCTCGTCCTATCGGTGGATCTACCGGTGACTACGTAAGCTATCTTGGCTCATACTATTTCGAACAGAAGCCCGGAAACAAGCTTATATCCGCAGACAGAAAATACATTTCCCTTTCTAACCAGACCGCGAACAACGAAATCAATTCACTCAGATTCGTTTGGGCAGGTATGCTCAGAGGTGCTAAGAAGGTGGAAGTGGTTATTACCGAGGATTCAACCGGAGAAGTTGTTTACACCACAACGGAAACCTACATTAGAAAGTCCTACGGTGAAGGCGGTCCTATCCGTCCCGCAAACATCGACATTGAGTTTAGTGCTATCGATCAAAATCTCAAGAACAATACAAAGTACACCGTAACACTTAAGGCATTCCTTGATTACGGCGACGGCGGTGTTGATAGCAACCTTAACAATGAGTTCGTATTCCCTCTCACAACCGACTTCTCTGCTCCTGCACTTACCGATTGTGAGTTCTACACCGAATACGACCGTTCTTCCAAAGAAACACGCTTGTATGCAAAGCTTGCCATATACGATAACCATTACGCAATGGCAATGCAGGCAGGTTATGTTGGAATGGGTGTTGACGAAAACGGTCAGGCAACAGCAACCTTCAATGCCTTCGACAAATACGCAACCCCGATTTATTCCGAATATAACTCTACAACATACGTAACTTACGAGCTTACAGATTACATCGACAACATTGTTGCCGGTGCAACAAATAAGAACACCTTCACCATTGCATGCTATGACTATGCAATGAACTCCGCAACCTACGAAATAGCACTTCCCGACGACTTCAAGGCGTTCGGATTCGAAGATGCTAACGGTGGCATAACCAACGATCTTTACGTAACTCTCAGCCCTAATCAGACATACGATCTTACTCCTGTGGTTTATCCCGCTACCGAGTGGGGCGAGCTTATCACCTATTCTACAAACAACAGAAACAGCGTTAACGTTGTTAACAACACTATTGTTGCGGTAGGCGGAAGCGGAGCTACAATCACCGCAAGAACACCTGACGGACAAACTGCAACCATCAAGGTAAAGGTGCTGAAAGAGGGCGAGGAAGGCTATCAGGTATTTACAAAGCCTGTTGCAAAGACCTTCGAGCTTACCGGCTTCTACGTTAACAAAGCATTCTACAAGCTTGATAATACAGACAGAGACATCGGTGTTACCGGAGAAGAACTCAAGTTCCCCTCTCAATCCTATTACTCACTTTCGTTCTATCCTTCCGAATCTGTTACATTAAGATATGATCTTCAGGCTTACTTCCCTAACGACACTAAAGTTGTGTTCGAATCCGGTAACGAAAACATTGTTACCATTGACGAATCCGGAAGAATAATTGCAAAGGCAGAAGGACTTGCATCTGTAACCGCAAAGGTTATTATGGATGGCAAGAGTACCCTTTATTCCGCAACCGTTAACATTGAGGTAAAAGAACCTTATATCACAAGCGGTCCCAGCCTTTCAAACTACTACGGTGCAGGTGACGAGAAAAACCACGTTGACCTTACTTTGAGTGGTCTTGCTATTACCGAAATCGGTCAGTTCGCATTCTCTAACTACGATTACGTAGAAAAGGGCCCGAACGACGAAATTTCAGAGGAATCTCCCGAAAGCATGAAGATGTGGTATATCGGAGATAACACCATAAAGAAGGTTACAATTCCCGAGGGCGTTGAGCGTATCGGTCCGTACGCATTTGCAAACATGACCGCACTTGAAACCATCGTTCTTCCCTCTACTCTTGAAACCATCGATTACGGTGCATTCTACGGCTGTACCGCACTTAAAAAGATTGAAGGCATCGAAAACGTTAAGTTTATTAACCAGGGTGCATTCCAGAACTGTGCTATTACAGGCACACTCAACCTTGACAGCATTGTTGCTATTGCAAACTACGCCTTTGCTGAAAACCCCGCAATTACCAAAGTTAATCTTTCAGAAGATCTTCAGTCTCTCGGTGCATATGCATTCGGCGCAAACAAAAAGCTTGAAAGTGTAAGCATTAAGGCAGAAAAGATCAAGCTTGGTCAGTATGCATTTACCGATTGTACTTCTCTTGAATCAATCAACGTAAACGCTGCTGTTATTCCCGCAGGTGCATTTAACCAGTGCGTTTCTCTTAAGAACTTTACTCTCGGAAAAGACGTTTCTGTTATCAGCGAATATGCATTCCGCGCTACTGCTATCAGCAGATTCGACGTTGATGAAGAAAACACAGTTTTCGTGTCAAGAGATAACGGTTCTTACTTGACCAACGCTGACGGCACAGAGCTTCTTCTCGTTGCTCCTGCAAAAGCCGAATTCGTTCTTAACTACTCCAGAGTTACAACTATCGGCAACGCAGCCTTCTCCGGAAGCGATAAGCTTGTCAAGGTTTCCATTCCCAGCGTAACAACAATCGGTGATTATGCATTCTCGGAGTGCGACAAGCTCACCTCAATCGAGTTTGGAAAGCTTACAAAGATAGGTAAATACGCATTTGAAAATACTGCTATTGCAGGATTTGACTTCAAAGACGTTGAAATCGGTGAATACGCATTCTTCAGAAGTGCAATTCAATCTGTTAAAATTCCCAACGGATACATTATTCCCGAAGGTGCTTTTGCAAACTGTGACAATATCAAATCGGTTGTTATCGGCAACGATGTAACCATCGGTCTCAATGCTTTCTATAACGACAATTGGCATGCGGAAAGTACCGAAGTTACCCGTGAATTCTACGATAGTAACACCGGTGGTACTTACCCCAAGAAAATGGCGATTTTCAGCGTTGTTTACGACAGTAATATCACCTCTATCGTTATAGGCAACAATGTTACTATTGGCGACGGAGCATTCTACGGCGCTGCATCTGTTAAATCAATTTCTCTCGGTGAGAATGCAGTAATAGGCGATTTCGCATTCTACAACTGCTCTTCTCTCGCTTCGATTGACTTAAGCAAGGTTGTAGCAATCGGCGAATCCGCTTTCTCCGGAGATATCCATTTCAAGTACCAGAACGACAGCTGCTCAACAATTGATATAACTCCCGAGGGCACATACGATTACACATATCACGCTCCGGTATTTGTATCAATCAATCTTTCCTCTCTTGAAAAGATTGGCAAAAACGCTTTCGCAACCTGTAAAAATCTTACCACAGTTATTCTTGGTGACAAGCTTACAGAGATTGCAAACGGAGCATTCCAGTCTTGCGATAATCTTACAACCGTAAATCTCGACAAGATTACAACTGTTGGAGAATATGCATTTGCAGAATGTTCGCTTACAAGCATTGATCTTTCAAACGCAATTTACGTTGGAGAATATGCATTCTGCAATAACGAGGAACTTACTGCGGTTAAATTCAATGCAGAGAACATTGTAATCGAAGAAGGTGCATTCTCTTACTGTAAAGCTCTCTCTGCTATTGAGGGTGAAGAAAAGGTTGATTATATCGGCGATTACGCATTCGCTTATACCGTAATTCCCGGAGTTGATCTTTCTAACGCATCCTACATCGGTACAAGCGCATTCTTTAAGGAATTACTTGCAGAATTCACCGTTGTACTCGGCAATCGCCTCACAAACATTGGCGATAACCCCTTCTCTAACTGTATCGTTGCTCCCTTCTCTACCACAGTAGAAGAATCCTTCAACGGCAACGTTATGGATACCAAGACTGTTTATACCTTCGACCTTACAAGCAATATTAAGATTATAGACGGTTCTATTTACAGAGTTGTTCCTAAAGGACTTGAGCTTATCGCATGGTTCGGTGATACTACCGCAAACGTTGCTGAAAACACCGTACGAATCAGCGCTATGGCATTCGCAGGCAGCAACGTTAAGAAGGTTATCCTTCCGTACACAGTTGCAGCTATAGGTCACAAAGCATTCTACGAATGTAACGATCTTCAGTTCATTTCATTCTCAAGCTACGCAGCTCCTATACTCGAAGAAGAATACGACAGCTATTACTACGAGTCTATGGAAAACATTCCCGCAGTGGGAGATTACGATTTCCAGGACAGCTACGGCAAGCCTTTGGTTTACAAGGGTAAGGCTATCGTTCCCTTCTTCATGTGGAACGTTACTTCTCTTCCCTCCAACTTCTTCTACGGCGCAAACTTCGTAGACTACGTTGGACACGTTGAAAACAAGATCGCAATGATTCGTCCCGTGAACGGTAAGAACTACAGCACCTTCATAATGGACAACTACTTTGCCTTCTCTATTGACGGTGCAGCTGCAGCTGACGAAATTACTCTCTCTGCAATAGTAGCGATCAATAAGCTTCCCGCAGATGCTACCGAAATAACATTAAACCACAAATCCGACATTGTTACTGCAAGAGAAGCATACGACAAGATAATCAGCGACGAGCAAAGAGCGCTTGTTCCCGAGACTCTTCTCTCTATTCTTAAAGCTGCCGAACAGATGATCGCAGACCTTGAATATCTCGCTGAAGACGACGTTATCCTTGATGACGTTCCTGCAGAACAGAAGTCGAAAATTCTCACACTCCTCTATATCGTTATTGCAATCGTTATCGTTCTTGCAATTGCAGTTATAGCTCTTGTGATTTACCTTATTATCTTTGTTAACAAGGTGAAAAAAGAAGGCTTCGGCAAGAAAAAGGATGACGATGACGACCAGCAGAACACCCCTGAACAAAAATCTTCGTTCTTCTCTGATGATGACGAAGACACAGAGGATTATCACTACCAGTACGACGAAGTCCCCGCAGACTTCAAGAAGGTAATATATGACAAGCCTCAAGACTTTGAAGATATTACCGAAGGATACGTTGACAGATCTGCTAAAGCAAGAAAACGCAAGAATATCATCATAGCAGTAACAAGTGCTCTTGCAGTTGTTCTTACCGCAGGTATTGTTGTTGCAATCGTTCTGGCTGGAAAAGCAAACTACTATTCCGACTTTAATAAAGACGGATACACTCTTAAGGTTACCTTCGACTCTAACGGAGGCACATTTAAGGGAAGCGATTCTACCATTGTTGACCTCTACAATCCCGATACGATCGGAGAAGAGGGCTTGACAATCCTTGCTCCCGACGATATTAGAAGAGACAAAAACAACATTATGACGGTTACGAAGCCCGGATACTTCCTTGCCGGTTGGTATGAAGAAAGAACGCTCATTGATGAAAACAATCCCGAGCTTGGCTACACATACTCCGGAAGATGGGACTTTGAAACCAGCAAACTCAAACTTGATCCCGAAAAGGATTACAACAACAGCGAAAGCGCACTTACTCTTTATGCTGCTTGGGTTCCCTACTATGTCTTTGAGATATACGTTGATGATGGTGAAGGCAATCCTACGTTGCTTACGACAACATCAGCGATCAACCTTACGATTCCCGAATGGAAAGATAAGGATGTTGTTCTCGATATGGATAACTTCCCCGTAAGAGACGGATACACTCTTGATAAGGTTTACTATCTCGACACAATGACCGAGGTTGAGGCTACTCCCAACGAAACAGGTTCGAAAAAGACGATTACCGGTAGTTGGAACGTAGATACAGCTACTTCCGACAAGCCTGTTATCAAGCTTTACACAACCTGGGAAGAAGGAAAGCGATATAAAATCTATTCTACCGAGGACTTCAGAAAGAATGCGGATTCCGCAGGCTATTACGAGCTTTACGCAGATCTTGATTTCAAGAATTCCGAATGGCCTTCAGCTTTCCTTAACGACAAATTTACCGGAAAAATATTCGGTAACGGACACAAGATTTCCAATATAACCATCGAAACAACATCGAGAAATGCCGTTAACAGCGGTGTGTTCTCTGTTCTTGATGAAAATGCTTACATTGAAAACGTTAACTTTGAAAACGCAACTCACGTTATCAATCTTATGGAAGTAGCGCCCGGTGCAAACTTCGGACTTCTTGCAGGTACTGCAAATGACGGTGCGACCTTCAACAACGTTAAGCTTAGTGGACAGCTTGTGTTTGGTGAAAACTGTTCCTACCTTGTTGACAAAACAGACTTCACAATCAATACCATTATAGGTAAAGGAACAATCGACGGAATCACCGTAGAAAACATCGAAGTTAAAAAGCAGAATGAAACCAGCTCAGACTTCGAATTAAAGACCGATGATAACGGATATGTTTCTATCGTTTCCGGCAAATAATTAACGCAACAAAGAAAGAAGGCAACTAATGAAGAAAAGAATAATTTCTCTGATACTTTGTATTGCAATTATATGCAGCATCGTATCGGTGCTTTCTGGGTGTAGAAGCGACGGAAACCAAGCGTTCGTTGTTATGACGGACACCTTGGACGGATTATTCAATCCCTTTTACTCAACCAGCGCATCTGACGGAACGATAGTTTCGATGACTCAGATCGGTATGCTTACCTCAGGCACTGACGAAACAGGCAACGTTGTTGTAGCATACGGACCTGACGAGGCTGTTGTAACGCTAGACTACGCTTCCAGTTACGACGATACAGAGCAAAGTGAAAACCCGGATAAAACCGGTGTTACAACCTATACCTTCGTTATTAAAAACGGAATTAAGTACTCCGATGGTGCTCCTCTCACCATCGAGGACGTACTCTTCAACATCTACGTTTACTTAGATCCGGTTTATACCGGCTCGTCCACAATGTACTCGACAGACATTCAAGGTCTGTCGCAGTACAGGACTCAGCAAAACCTTTCCGGCGGAGCAAGCGGTGATGAGTGGCTTACAAACGCTGCTCGCGACCGTGCCTCCAACCGTATCAAGGAGCTTATAAACGTATTTGAGCAGACCGCAAGAACACCTTCCGGCGGTTACTCCACAACAGAAGAGAAAATGAGAGCAGCCCTTAAAGCTTGGAGTCTTTCCGAGGGTTATAAGCAGTCTATATCCAACGATACTGCATCTGTAACCGTAGATCAACTTATTAAAGACTACGACAAGACTCTCGAACTCTTCAAAAAGGAACTTGAATCGGATTACGAAAGCGCAAAAGAGGCATACACCGAAGAACCCTATAAGTCTCACGGATTTGACGAGATCACATCCTTCATGTATATGGAGGGTTACGTTACCGTTAAATTTGGCGACAAGGACGGAAAGCCCGGTGCGGACAAAAACGTAATCAAAGAGGTTCACAGAGACTACCCCGACAACATAACCACAAAAGAACAGGCAGTTAAATACGTTTACGACTCAAAAATCAACTCCGAGCTTCACATAATTCTTTCGGCTTGGGCTACCGCGCAGGAGCTTCAGACTATGTATATGGCGAAGGCTAAGGAAGTTATACTTAAGGAAAACACTGCTGACGGTGAAATGGCCTTCCCTAACATATCGGGTATCGTTTCTCTCGGTCACACAACAGACCTTAAGACTATCGAAGTAAACGGAACTACCTACAAAATTGCTCACGAGCATAACAAAGACGGAACTCCTAAAAAAGCCGACGAATACGACGTTATGCAGATAAAGGTTAACGGTGTTGACCCCAAGGCAGTTTGGAACTTCTCCTTTGCGGTTGCTCCTCAGCATTACTATGCAGAAGGATATACCGTTGATATTAAAAACAACAACTTCGGTGTTGATTACGGTAGCTTCGACTTTATGACAGACGTTATTCAGTCGCAAAGAAACGTAACCGTTCCTATGGGTGCCGGTGCATACATGGCAACCAACAATAAGAACGATAACGACGTTACCGGAACAGAATTCTTCAGCAGCAACGTTG
Organism: Eubacteriales bacterium; assembly: GCA_045636445.1. Classification (GTDB taxonomy): domain Bacteria; phylum Bacillota; class Clostridia; order Oscillospirales; family CAG-272; genus UBA1740. The sequence goes on from JAZTXO010000022.1 coordinate 25,043, forward strand.
TTTACTTCAAATCAAACCCCTATTTTGAAGAAAGCATGGAAGCAAGCCTGCCTGCTGATTCAACCGTTGACTTCCACGTAAATATTGACAAGGTTCGTTACCAGATCGTACCTACCAACGACGCACTTAATATGCTTCAATCCGGAACGGTACATTACGTAACACCTCAGCTCACAAAAGACAACGCAGCAATTCTTAACTCCATCAAACCAAAAGGATTTGAGCAAATAGCCGTTGACCAGCTTGGTTACGGTTACATCGGTATAAATGCCGGTGAAATCCCCAATATCTTCCTTCGCCGTGCGATAATGGCGGCAATGGATACAAGCCTTGCCCTTCAGTACTACAACGCAGGTACTGCCGAACAGATATTCTGGCCAATGTCTACTGTAAGCTGGGCTTATCCTAAGGATGATAACGGTAACAATAAGCAGACCAACGGTCACTCCTACCCCTACATCAAATTTGACGAAACAAAGGCTATCGAAAACATCAAATCACTTATGGCTCAGGCTTATAACCACACAATGAGCTATACCGATTCAGATCTTAAGGTAACCTTCACCATCGCAGGCTCCGACCTGACCGACCACCCGACCTATCAGGTATTCCAGACCGCAGCAAAGCTTCTTAACGAATGTGGCTGGGACGTTGAGGTTATTGCAGATACTCAGGCTCTTACAAAGCTTTCAACCGGTTCTCTTGCCGTTTGGGCTGCAGCTTGGGGTACAACTGTAGACCCTGATATGTATCAGGTTTATCACAAGAACTCCAATGCATCTAGCGTTAAGGCTTGGGGATATAACCAGATACTTGCTAACAAGGGTGCGTACTGGAAGGAAATGGAAATTCTCAACGAAATGAGCGCGCTGATTGACGATGCGCGTGAAACAGACGTCCGTAAGGACCGTATTGCGCTTTACGAAAAGGCTATGGGCTACGTTCTCGATCTTGCCGTAGAACTTCCTGTATATCAGAGAAAGCAGCTTTACGCATATAATGCGAACGTTATTGATTCTACCTCCTTCCCCGAGGAGATCAACCCCTACTCTTCCCCTCTTGACAGACTTTGGGAAATCAAGTTTACCGAAAAAGCAGCTTCCGGTTCAACCGATGCAAGCGTTGTGTTCGGTATTGTTGTCGGATCAGCAATGCTTGTAGGTATTACTGTGCCTACGGTTACCGCTTTGGTCAAGAGAAAGAGAAAATCTTCATACGTAATCCCCGTTGAAGAGATTGATGAAGAGGATCTCAAGGATTTCCACGCTTTAAAATTTAAAAAGTAATCGGAGTATGTTATGCTAAAGTATATAATTAAAAGACTTGCATTATCGATACTTATATTGCTTGGTGTTTCACTGATAATTTATGCTCTTATCAGATGTATGCCCGTTGACTTCGTTACACAGAAGCTCTCTTCCATAACGACAACGGGTGCAGAAACATCTGACGAGTTAATTGATGCAATGATGAAAACCTACGGTCTTGATACCAACATATTTGAGGGTTATCTTGCTTGGCTTGGAAAGCTTTTGAAGTTCGACTTCGGTGAAAGCTTCAAGTACAGCATTCCCGTAATTGACGTTATCAAAGACCACATGGGTGTATCATTCGCAGTAGCTCTTATAGCAACCATATTTGAATTCTTGATTGCTATTCCTCTCGGTGTTACCGCTGCAACACATCAGTATTCGATACGTGATTATATCGTTACGGTTCTCGTAATGATCGGTATTTCCCTTCCCTCGTTCTTCTTCGGACAGTTGTTGAAGAACATCTTCGCAATAAATTTGGAATGGTTCCCGGCATCGGGCTTGATAGACGCTTCAAAGGATCTATCAGGATTCGGACTGCTTTTGGACCAAATCTGGCACTTATTCATTCCTATACTTACGGTCGTTATCCTGAGTATTGGCGGACGAATGAGAATGACACGTACAAATATGCTTGAGGTTCTTAACTCCGACTACATACGTACTGCAAGAGCTAAAGGCCTTAAGGAAAAAGTAGTTATTTACAAGCACGCTTTCAGAAACACAATGATACCTCTCGTTACCTCCCTTGCAGGACTTCTCCCCGGTCTGTTCTCCGGTGCGATTATCAC
>JAZTXO010000023.1:0-19862 GCA_045636445.1 Eubacteriales bacterium
ATAATTTTTAATCAATAATCAACTCCTAACCGGAATATTCTTTTCCTCCATGATAAAGAACGATTACAAAATCCGAAGCAGCCTTCGCTGCTCTAATATCTTGCATAGTCAAAAAGGGATCAAAAGGATTCGCTCCTGCTCTATTTGGGAGTGCGTATGTATATTCGTGCTCACAAACGTTTATTATTGCTATCTTTTTGTTTTTAGATTCAATAAAATACGGTTTTCTTGAATCTGTATCGTTTTCGCCTATACCGAAATAAGGTATTCCGGCTTCATTAAGAGCTTTTATTGTGTCATTTAGGCCTTCGATACCGAAGTCGAACACGTGATTGTTCGCAAGAGCAACTTCTGTTATGCCGAGGGCACTGATTGTTTTGGCACTTTCTATCGGATCTTTAATGTTGGGGTCGAATTTTTTTATTCTGTTTTCGCTTTCAGTAAGCGCACACAATAGTTTATTTGCATATACCAATCTAATAGTGGCATTTATATTTTTATTTTATATTTATTTCTGCACCGGAACACAGTTGTTTTCTCTTCATAATTGTTTCGTGATATATCGTACAACCCTTGATAGGCGGCTTGTTTTCCATAAGCCATCCTTTTCTCTTTCCGCTATTGGCAAAATAACAGAAAAGTCCATGGTTTTTCCTTCAATATATTCTCCTCTGTCCTTACTTAACAAATATTCGTCCCATTCATTTTCCGAAAACGAATTAAATATTTCCGGGTGCAAAAACTTTTTTCGCTTAATTTCCGCTTTTACAAAGGCTTTGGCGGAAAGGGGTAAGAGCTTTTGATATTCTTCTTCATCAACGTTCGTGAAAATATCCGGAACCTCACAGCCAACAATTTTTTCCTCTTTTCTGTCTATCAAAATTCCTTGTGATTTAATAATAAAATTGTTTTCACTCAGGAGAAGCTTTAGAATCACACCTTTTTCTGTGTTGTATTGAGCTCTTTGGTAATCGGTATCAAATATAAAATTACCCAAAGAATAAAATATAGCTTTTTTATTAAATATTTCATAGTTCATCACGACGTGAGGATGATGCGCAACAACTATATCAGCTCCCCATTCCAAATACTTCATATATCTTTCTCTCGTATAAGGATTAGGAAGGTTTGTAAACTCTTCTCCGCCGTGTGCAACAACTATACACCAACGGCATCTGCTTTTTATTTTTTTAATCTTTTTTTTGATCAACGAGTATTCTTCCATTGAAAAAACACCCGCCTTTTCATTTGATGCGGGGACACAATCAGGGGCGTAACCCACAGAAATCAGTCCCACACCGCCCCCTTCGTCAAAAATGACAGGGTGAGAGGCTTGATTGAGATTTATACCCGCGCCTAAGCTTGACGCACCGCATAGCTTCGCTGATTCCAACGTGCTTTTCAGCCCCCGATCTCCCATATCCATAGTGTGATTGTTTGCCAAATTCCACACGTCCGATTTTATTCTTTTTAATACGCGGGTTGCTTCGGAGTTCATATAATGACAATAATCATTTTTGCTCGCCTCCGGAAGATCTTCGGAGGACAAAACCGCCCCTTCAACGTTCGCTATTACGTGATGAGAATCCGAGAAAAAATCTAAAATATCCTCTGACAAGAGCGAATCATCATTCCACTTGCCATCCATATATTTATCAAATCCGATATCGCCTGTGAAGGTTAATATACAATCACTCTTTTTCAACATAAATACCTCGTAAACTTGACTCTTTTCTATCCTTAATAATATCTATCGCGCTTACGCCAACCATTCTTGCGATGATAAACGGGAAGCCGATGAAATGGTAATACATAAGCCTCTCGCCCGCAAACAAAACTCCAAGAAGCACCGTTACAACGGTGGAAACTCCGCCGAAAGCTGAGAAGGTAGAAACTTTCAGCTTTGATAATATCCTGCGCCTATCATTACAAGCGTCAGAAAAACGCCTTGCAAAAACGAAGGATATTGACGGAAAAAAATAAACTCGCAAATGCAGTAAACCACAGGCGAAAGCGAAAGAATAACAGCTGTTGTAACTCCGCTTGACATTGAGATTCCAAGGGTTTCAAACAACATATACAAAACAGGCTCAAAGAGCGCTGTGAGCAACAGGTTTTTTATGTGGGGAGTTCTTTCGTTTTTTGTAAATATATCCCTGCCTCCGATGTTAATCTTAACAAGCTTTACGGATTTAAACAGCCACAATACCAAAAGGATCAGAAGAAAACGCAGAGACAAAAGATCCAAAACGTCCATATTATCCTACAGCGATCCGGTGAAAAAAGGTGTAGATCCGTAAATAATACATTTTCCAATGGCACTAAAATAAGCTAAAATGTTCACTTTTTCTCCTTAAAGGAATTAAGTCCCAGCAACGCTCTCGCGTATATTTTCATCATTCTTATAAGTCTGTCAATAGAGACCGCTTCATCAACTCCGTGAACGCTGCCGTGACCCGGAGCGAAATCTGCGGGTGGGCAGTTTCCGCTTGTTCCGAAAACATAGGCATTTGGTAATCTGTGCGCATAAGTGCCGCCGCTCATCGTGAACGGTTCTGCATTATCACCCGTTACGGAATTAGAAGTCTCGCAAAGCAGCTTTACCATTTTCGAATCTCTGTCCATCATATAGGCATCAACTCCGCGATAAGCTTCAGTAATTTCAAAACCGTGTTTGACTGCGTATTCTGTGGCTTTCTCAACTATTTCCTCAAAGGTTGTTCCAAACGGGTAACGGATATTAAGGAAGATTTCGGGTGCACCGTCCTTCGTTTCCACTTTTTTGGGGAAAGAAGTCAGCTTGCCCATAATCTCGTTTTCAATGTTAATTCCCATTTTCTCGCCGTAAACGTCAAGTGAAAGCTCATTAAGAACACCGAGAATTGCTTTATCCTCTTCGGGTATGTCTTTTTGATCCATAAGAGCAGACGAAAGCAAAGTTATCATATTGCCGTTCGGGTCGGGAGTTGAGCCATGGCGAGGAGGAGAGTACGCAGTAATCGAGGTTCCGTCATCGGATATCTCACAGCCTAAAAGATCAGTGCGAATAGCTGTTTTTTTGTGCAGATTTGCGACAGCTAACCCCGGATTTGAATCATCTCCTGCTGTAAAGCTCAAAGACGCAAGAGTTTTTTTACTTTTCAGCTTCAAATTTGCAGCGCCTTTTCCGCCATATCCAACCGGGAATCCACCGTCGGGAACCAAAGACATTTTCGGAGGGGTAGAAACATTCAAAAAACCTCTTGCGTCCGGGTCATCCGGAATACCGATAATATCCTTCATTCCCGTCTCCTCATTGCTTCCGAGATAAATGGCAGGATTATAGTCAAGCTGTATGCCGAGTTTCTTGAAAATCTTAAAAAGATTGTATGCTGCGGCGAGCTGACCTTTGTTGTCTCCTGCACCTCGCCCGATGATACATCCGTTGTACTCCACCGCATCGTAGGGTGAGAAATCCCAACCTTCACCTTCAGGCACAACGTCTCCGTGAAGCCAAATTCCAAGGTCAATTTCTCCCTCTTTCATTGATGCAGAAATCACACCGACTCCGTAATCGGTTACATAAAAACCGTCGTCCTTTGCTATTTTTGAAAACTCGTCAAGCATCTTTTTAGGACCTTCGCCAAACGGAGCACCGGCTTTAGCTTCACCTTTAACGCTTTTTATGCTCACAAAATGGATAGTGTCTCTTATAACATCCGATCGCGCTGATTCTATCTCGCGGTCTATTTTATTTAATAGCTCTGTACACATAATTCAGTCTTTCATTTTTTTATTTAAAGTTAACAATGAAAACTTTGCCTGCCCTGCGCCCTATTTACTTTACAGGACTTATCGTGTAACCGCCAGCCTCCGCCGCAAAGGCTATAATATTTTCGCCTTTGTGAGTCTCGACGGTGGCAACAAGCCTTTCACCGTTACATATCGTCCATTTGCCTGCCGCTACTCCTGCGATAAAGCATTCGGCATTGCATGTGAGGGTGAATGATGCTTTAGCTGTGAGGAGCTTATCATTTTTCGGGAAAAATATAGCCTTTTCGAAGATAACTGTGCCGGCAAGAGTGTCTGTGCTCAAGTCTATCGCCTTTACGGGCACGGACTTGTTTTCAATGTCGGTAACGTACATTACGCTGAGAATGTGGTCGGTAAGATTCTGCGTTTTGGGAGAAATCTCAATTCTTCCCCAACCGTATTCCTCGAGAGAGCCCTCGCAAATAGTTCTTCCGTGAGGTATGTTGCGATCTACTACCCAGAATTCCTTGCCCTCGCCGCCGATTACAGTGTAGTCTACATCAAAAGAGACATTTTGAAGTACCATCTTACCACTATTTCCACGCCTTGTGTTTGTTATAATAGCAAATCCGTCATCTGTGATTTCCGGCTCCTGCTGAACGTGAAGGAGGGCTGTTTTCTTAAAGAATGAGTCCTTAGCGGTAATTCTGTCAAAGGTGACGAATGCAAGAGGGCATTTTTCATCTTGGGTCGCCGCAGCAAGCATATAACGGGTAACCTCGTCAACGGTTTCCGCATCATACGCCTTAGTCATATCTCCACCCATATAAGAGTATAGGTATTTGCCGTCGCGCTCCATACTTGTAGCGCCCAGAGTGGTACATTGACCCAGCGCGGGATGCTTCATAAGAGTTCTGAGTGTATAAGGAAGATTTACGCCGTTGGCAATGGACTGACCGCCAGAATAAAACATATTAGGTCTGCGCTCGTTCTTGTAGTCCTTAAAGGCGGGATTATAAATAAGCAGGGAATTTGCGCTGACGGTCTGCATATTATATCCCATATGGTGAGGCCCACCCCAACTTGAGTATGCACCGGAATCTGCCGCAAGAGCGCCCTTATAGAATATCTGGAATGAGCCGCACTCCATGTGAGCATGGCTCGAGGCGTAGCACTCGGGCATAGTCATATAGATGCCAAATGCGTTCTTATCCTTGTTTGCGCTTCTCGCGAAAATATCGGTGTGAGGATAGGTTGTAACACGGCTTAGCGGTATTTCACCGTCGTAAACGCTAGGAATTTCGGGATCGTTAAGCGCAAGGAACTGCACGACCGAAAGTCCCGCAACCATATTGCTAAATGATGTAAATCCCTTAAGGTACTTATAGCCTATGCTCTTAAGATACGGATTTTTATAGAAATTACCTGCATAGAAGCAGTTGTTTGCCATCCATACAAACTGGAAGGCGGTATTGTTTTCGTTAGTATCACCGATGCGATAAACGTGACCGTCGGGACGAATGTAATATGTTGTGGTTATTATAGCATCCTCAACCTTCTCGAATGGGGTTACCTCGCCGTCGGTCATCTTATTTATGAGAATGTTGGAAACCATGGTTGCAACGGTACGAACGGAGCCGTACATAGTGCCTTCCCAGTGAGAGCCGCCTTGGAATAAGAAGTTCTGCGCCTCTACGTAATCGTTGAGGACTCTGCCGCCCACGAACTCGTATATCTCGGGAGCTTCGTTAAAGCAGGCTATCGCAAAGGAAAGATAGTCAACAAGAAGTTGATCCTCCGCACCGTGACCGTACACCGTGCCCTGCTCGATAGGGAGCTTGTTCTCCGGACTAACGTAACAGCACATTTCAAGATGCATGCCGAGAAGGTTGACGCAGCCTCTGATAAACTGCTCCTTGTCCTCCTCCGTCATAAGATCGTAGCACCAGTCGTATACGCAGGCGACAATGTACATAAGATGTCCGTAGGTACGGCACCAGTCACCGACGTTATGGGTAACGTCCATAGTAAGCATCGCATTCTTTGCGCCAAGGAGCGCCTCGTAGCCGAATTTTTCTTCGCCAGTCATGGCATAACGGAATGCCTTTGCTTCGATGCAGGCAGCCTTGTCCGCATTGTAATTGTTTCTGCGCTCTCCACAAAGCTTTTCAAATTTTCCGTCAAAGTCCGATTCGGAAAGCTCGATATAACGCGTGTATGCCGCGGCACTTTCTTCGGACTTGATATTCTTACGCACTTCTTCTACGGTGTTTTTTGTAAAAAGGATTCTTGGGTGGGAATCCGCAGGGTAAGCCGTAGGCTTGCGGTAGGTGTTTCCGTCAATAAAGAGGTCGGCGGAGTAGTCGCCAAAGTCTTCTGTATTAAAGGATCTGAGTAGTTCTCTAAGCTGTGCTGTTTCCATATATTCTTCCTCTGTTATATTATCAGCTTGTGTGAGAGGCGGAGCAAAAAATGCTCCGCCCATGCTTTTTTGTTATTTTTTTGTAAACAACGGTTGTCAATTTGCAGGAGTTATGGTGTAAGTTCCCGCTACGGCTGCGTTAAAGCTAAACATATTTGTGCCTTCTGCAACGTCTACGGTGGCAACAGTATTACCGCCCGAGGTAACGTTCCATTTGCCCGCAGTAACGCCGGTAACAAAGCACTCGCCGCCGGCACTTACGGTAAAGCTTGATTCTTCTGTAAGGAGCTTTTCGTTCTTGGGGAAAAGAATTGCTTTGCCGAAGATCATAGCACCTGCAAGGTTGTCGGAGCTGATGTCCTGTGCCTTTGTGGGTAATGCACTATTCGACTTGTCGGTAACGTACATCACGGTGAGCATATGGTTAGTGAGGTCTGCCTCCGCGGGAGAGATCTCGATTCTGCCCCAGCCGTATTCCGCAAGAGACCCGGGAACAAGGCTCATTCCCGTGGGAAGATTTTTGCCTGCTTCAAGGGAGTAGTTTCCGTTTTCGTCAACGCCGGGAATCCAGAACTCACGGCCCTCGCCGCCGATAACGGTATACTCGGTATTCGCCATAACCGATTGAACAACAAGCTTACCGTCTCCGTTTGTTACGATTGCAAAGCCGTCATTTGTTATAGTAGGCTCATTCTGAACGTGGATAAGCGCGGATTTTCTGTAAGACGCATCGTCCGAGGTAATTCTGTCAAAGGTGAGAACAACGTAGGGACATTTTGCATCTCCCGTTGCAACCGCAAACATATAACGGGTCACCTCATCCACCGTCTCCTCATCGTATGCTCCCGTCATATCTCCCGCCATATAGGAATAGAGATATTTTCCGTCTTTCTCAACGTTTGCAACGCCGAGAGAGGTGCATTGGTTAAGCGCGGGATGCTTCATAATACCTTCCAGCGTTTCCGGAAGATTTGCACCGTTGGCAATGGACTGACCGCCGGAGTAGATCATATTCTCACGCCCCGAATGCTTATAGTCCTTAAGACTTGGGTTATAGATAAGCAGAGAGTTCGAAGAAATAGTCTGCATATTATATCCCATATGATGAGCGCCGCCCCAGCTTGCGTATGCGCCGGAATCGGTAGCTAAAGCTCCCTTGTAGTAGATCTGGAAGGAGCCGCATTCCATATGTGCGTGGCTTGACGCGTAGTTCTCGGGCATCGTCATATAGATGCCGAAGGCATTCTTGTCACCGCTAGCGCTCTTTGCAAAGAGGCTTGTTGAAGGATAGGTGGCGGTATAAACGAGAGGTGTGCCGTCTTCGTATGTGTGGGCAACCTCGGGATTGTTGACAGCAAGGAACTGTACAACGGAAAGACCCGCAACCATATTGGAGAATGAATTAAAGCCGGAAAGCTTTGAATAAGCAATGCTCTTTAAATAAGGGTTATTGTAAAGATTTCCTGCGTAGAAGCAGTTGTTTGCGTACCAAACGAACTGATAGGACGTATTATTTTCATTAATATCTCCGATGCGGTAAACCTGACCGTCGGGACGAATCTGGTAGGTTGCGGCAATTATCGCATCCTCAACATTCTCAAAGGGAGTTACCTCTCCATCGGTCATTTTGTTGAAAAGAATGTTTGAAACCATCGTCGAAACCGTACGAACCGAGCCGTACATCGAGCCTTCCCAAGCGGTGCCTGCCTCAAACAGATAATTCTGCATCTCAGCATAATCGTTAAGGATTCTGCCGGCGACGAGCTCGTATATCTCGGGGGCTTCATCGTAGCAAGCTATTGCAAATGAGAGGTAATCAACGAGAAGCTGATCCTCTGCTCCATGACCGTAAGCTGCGCCCTGCGCCGTGGGAACCTTGTTCGTTGAGCTGACGTAACAAACTACCTCGAGGTGCATACCGAGAAGGTTTACGCCGCCGGCAACGAGCTGAGCCTTATCCTCTTCGGTCATAAGATCGTAGCACCAGTCGTAAACGCAACCGAGAACGTACATAAGGTGTCCGTAGGTACGGCACCAGTCGCCGACGGTGTGCTTTACGTCTATGGTAAGTATTGCGTTTTTGATTGCGTAAAGAGCCTCATAGCCGTAGATCTTCTCGCCTGTCATGGCATAGCGGAATGCCTTTGCCTCGATTCTTGAGGTTATGTCAGCGTTATAATTGTTGGTCGCACTGCCCGAAAGAGCCTCAAATACACCGTCGCAGGGAGCATCCGAAAGGGTAATATACCTCTTATATGCTTTGCTGCTTTCGCTTGAGATGATGTTCTCGCGGACACCGTCTACCGAATTCTCGGTAAAGAGAACACGGGGGTGCGCACCCTTCTCGGGACGGACTGTTGGCTCACGGTATTTGTTGGCACTTGTGAAAATCGAGGCGGAATAATCGCCGAAGGATGATGCGGAGAAGGACGCAAGCTTTGATTTATACTGCTCGATCGCCTCTTCCATAGTCATAATGGAACCACCGGTGTTGTCCTCGTACTTGTTCATCTCATCTTCGAGCTGATCTTTGTCCGACTCATAGCGGTTTTTGTCAGCCTCTGCGGTGAGACGCTCAAAATAAATGTCGGAGGCATAATAAGTGTCCCAAAGAACCTTCTGAACATCCTTTTTTCCGCGAGGAATAACGAAGCTGCCGTCTTGTATGTAGGTTTTCTCAATATATTCGAGTGCATAGAGGTATCCGACGTCGGCGTCGGATATGATGACGATCTTTCCGTCGTCTTCCGCAATCATAAAATGGAAATAGGTTGCCGAAGCGAGTCCTGCAAGCTCTGCCGAATACTTTTCGAAGGCGGCTCTGTTCGTTTCTCCTATAAGAATTTCATGTTTTTGCTCGGCGGACTCGTCGGTGACGGGCGCAATACCCGAAAGCTCGGAGAGCCTCGATGCAAGGCTCTTTTCATCGAGCTCGGCATCGCTTGTCATTACTATCGAATACTCGGTTTTTCCGTCCTCAAAGACGGTTATTTTTTCTTCCTTTGCTTTACATGAAACAAGGGCCAGAAATACGGAGATGATGAGGAGAGATAATAGAATTTTATTTTTCATAAATGTCTCCGATTTTCTTTATATCTTCGGTTGTTTTCCGAGAGGCGAGTGTTCGCCCCTCGGATAGAATATCACATTTTCGGTTTATCAGTCTGCAACGTAGCCGCACCAAACGTTGTCGAAGTAAACGATGGTGTTTTTGTCGTGGGTATCATTGAGTCTTGTAAATCTAACCCCTCCGATAGTTTTAATATCGACGTAATTTGTAAGGTTATATACAGTTGCTTCTTCTGCACCGTCAAGATATAATTCAACGGTGGTTGTCGCGTCATCGGGATTTCTGAACACAACGCGAACATTATGCCATTCGGATGCTGCTTTTTCAGAAACAACGTAGTTTTGCCATTTAAGCGAAGCATCAATGCGCAGCTTGTCTCCGTAATTAGCAAAAATTCTGATTATATCTTTTTCTATGTTGGCTCCGGATGTATTAACAAGGTATAGGTACCATCCGATTCTTTCGGGAGCAGATGCAGTGCCTGCTGCCTGATATGATTCAAGTGTAGATGTTATATCCATCTTAATGTCAAAGGAATACTCAAATGCATCAGCCTCATCTGCCGCAACGTCGGAGCAAATAGGATACATTGTTACCTGACCTGCCGTCAGCTTGAGCGGTAATACAGTAGAGCTTGTTCCGTAAACCGTATCACTTGCAACAGTCTGCGATCTTAAACTGCTGTCATTACCGTAGAACAAGAAGCTGCCATCATTGTAATTGCTAATAGGCTTACCTGTACCGGCCGAATACCCCTCAAAGGTCTCGGTGCCTGCTTTATAGGTCTTTGCTGCGCCTGCAATGATGTGCGCTCTTGCAGAGCCGGTAATCGTTACGGAAGAGCCTTCAACCTTGGTCTCGGTTGCGGTTCCTGTCGTATCGTAAGTATTGTACGTGGTTACAGTGCAAGCGGAGAGTGCGCCGTTATCGCCTGCAACGTCAAATGCCTTATTCTGAGGAATAACTGCCGCGGTCTTGCCGTCAACGGTACAGCCATCGGTGGTTACGTAGCAGTAGTCGGAAATGAGAGTTGTTGCTGCGAGTTCTGCCTCGGTAAGAAAGCGCTGCTGCGCGCAGGTACCAAAGGTGATAACCGACTTCCAGAAGTTTTCCTGAACATCAGTGTTAGGCTTTTCGGGAATGATGTCGGCAAGCTTAGTGTAGAGATATTCAACTACGGAGTAAGACATTACTGCACTCTCATTACCATCTGCATCAATTACCTGAACATAGAAAACCTGATCAAGAGCCGTTGCTGAAACACCCTGGGTGTAGAACACGTATGCCTCATAAGAGAGACCGGTGTCTGCGGGGAGCTCTGTTTTTGACAAGGTGTATTCCTTTATAGCCTCGCCGCCGTCTGCGGGATCTTCTACATAGAGATAAAGGGTTGCGCTGCCGCCGCTTACAGTATCTGCGGGAACGGCGTACATAAGCTCAAATTTGTCGCTGTATCTTACGTTCATATTTTTTATTTCGGGTTTTGCTGTCTCTGCTGACACTGTTGTTGCAAGAAATGCACAAGCAAGAAGTGTAAGCGAGAGCGCTACAAGTAGAATTTTAGCAAGATTTTTTGTTTTCATCGTTTGTTTCCTTTCGATTTTTGTTTTTTTGTTTTTAGGCTTCCCTACCGGGGAAGACATGTTTTCATTAGCGCATAGCGCCTATGCCCAGTCGTCTTTTCCAAACTCGCCATCACCGATGGATGAGGTTGATATGACGTCGTTTGATTCGATTAAAATCAACTCTACGTAGGCTTCCTCATATTTTTTCTTTTTGGTCAAACGTGGTCACTCCTTTCTTTGTTTTGGTAATGTATTTGCTATTTTTTGTTTTACTTGTTTGTCATCCTGAGCGGCAACGCTCAGGATGACAGGTTGCGGCAGCTTGCGGAAGCAATTTCGAATTTCGAATTCCGAATTTAATCTGCTATTTACGCCCAGTCGTCCTTGCCGAAGCTGCCATCTCCTATTGGTTCATTGTCCTTAGTAACAGGCTCTGTGCCTCCCTCGTCAGGAGTGAGATTTACATGCCAGAACTTGGTGTTATCAAGGTATAGCTTAGCATCGGTATCAGCAGCGGCTGTAAATCTTATTCTTTCAAGCTTTAGGGAGTCATAGTGAGAGGATGAGCTATAAGGAGTTAGTCCGACAACCGTGGGTGATATAGAATTTCCAATGTAAATCTTAAGCAAAATGTCACGTTCACCGTCACCGTCGTAATCGAGATTGGGATTCATATACTCTATTTTAAGGTGAATCCACTCACCGCTGTTACCTATTTCTGTTTCGGAAATTCCTTTTGCTGAGAGGGTGACCTTTCCGTTCTTATTTGCGGTAAGGTTGAGAGCAAATGGCTGCTTTCCTTTAGAGTTAAGCGGTTCGAGAATAAAGGTTGCGGTATCGGAAGTAGGCGAAATCATAATATCGGTCTCAAAGCACAAGGCATTTGCATTTTCAAGAGATTCGGTTACCAAGATATCAAGCTTATCTGACGCATTCTTTGCCGATACAAGCTCCAACACCTTGCTTACCTGCCCTGCAACAGTCATATCAACGACCGAGAGGGTTGAGCCCTTGCCAAGTGATTTTTCCACCTTTTTATTTATCACTCCGGGCTCAAAGGTAAGTGTGTGAGTATCGGGAGGAATGGGGGGAGTGTAACTCATATTGCAATCCCCGAGGATCGTGTTATCAAAGTAAACGATTCCTGCTCTGCCGGAGGAGTTTCTCACGCGGATTTTCAATACATCACTTGCGGGAACGATCTTGTCTACGTTACTCGGAGTGTTACTCTCGCTTATCAGCTTGCCGTCTACGTAGACTCTTATTACAACGTCATTTTTGCCGTCGTAGTTGAAGTCGTGGGGAGCATCGCGGTATTCGATGCGGAGCTTAAACCACTCGCCCTCCTTCACGTCGGACTCTATGCCGAAAATGTTGAGGGGTTTATCTGCGTCTGTACCGGTGATAGACTTTGAAAACGCCGTACCGGAACTACTCTGGATCTCAAACATCAGATACAGGGCGGTTGTGGTGGATTTCAGCATTATATCGGTCTCGAAGAATATAGCGTTTGAGTCTGCCTTCGTGTCGGATTTGCTGAATATGGAGTAGGTTGCCGATGAACCTGTTCCGCAGTTCATTTCAAGAACCTTCGTCACAGCACCTTTTACGTTCGCTTCCTTTATCTTGTGATACGAGGCGGTGTTACCGAGTATTCGCTCGAGTTTAGTCGGCATTGATGCAAATGAGCTGGTCTCGAAGGTGAAGCTGCCGTCCACGGGGTCAAGATTAGGTGTTGCGATGCTGTGAGATGAGAACACACCTAATATCGCTTCGGCATAGAGGTTGTCGATAGTGAAACCGCTTCTGCCGACACATTCGACACTGAGATACTCAAAATCATATGCCGTGCTGTTCCACGAGTGGGTTACAGATGTTGCCGTAACGTAAATGCCGTCAACGAGAATGTTGAAATCGCCTCTCGAAGGACTGTATTCGAGCGAGAAGTTAAAGGATGATTCCTTGAATGTGTAAATAGGAGTATGGTATTTTCCGTTCTCTGTAAGCTCATATACGGACACTTCGCCGTTATTGGCGGCGAGAACGAATGTTGCTATAACGTTGCCTAACCTATCGGTGAGGCTTATATTAAGTTCACCGGAAACGGCGGCGTTTACCGAGACGTCAAGTCCTACCAAGGAGATTGTGGGGGAGTTCGCACGAAGGTTTACGGGAATTTTCACGAAGGCGTTGCCCGAAGCACTCTCGAATGAGAGCTTGCCGTCCGAGGGGCTGACACCCAAGAATTCCATGCCGTCCGTTGTGTCGAAAGTACCAACTACGCGGTCAATGTCGGGAGCTGTTATCTCATCAAAGTTCGCTGATGCTCTCTCTGCAACCACGTTGTCAATGAGAATTTCGGAATTTACGGCAGGAGTGGTTGAGACAAGTTTTATCTCTCCGAGGTAATATCTCATCACCTCGCCAACGTTTCCGTTCATTCCAACGATAGTACCGTCAAGGAAAACGACGATCACACGCTCTTCAAAGAAGAGATGGAAGCCTATCCTGTGCTTTTCCCCGGGGTAGAGCTTCACGTTCTCAAAGACAGCGCCCGCCTTGCCGGAAACTCCGTTCGCGACAGTTGCGTATGTTGTTCCGTTTTCTTCCTTAACAAGAATAAACATTGAGCCGAAGGCGGTGTTGTCGTATTTATACTCGTTGAAGCTTATCTCGTAGGAGGCGCCGTTCTTTGTGCCTTCCGCAAGAGTAAAGTCAAACTCCACAAGTGCGGAATTTATCGCCACACCTCTTGAGTCAAGGGGAAGAACTATTTCGCCTATATTTTCTGAGAGAGAAAGGAGCCTGTTGCCGTCGGAGTCGGCCTTGACCGCAGCACCCGCCGTGCCGCTTGGCTTGAAGCCCGAGGGGGTGTCGCCGATGCCTGTCGACTCAAAGCCGTGTATTGTCTGCGACTTTTCGGGGTAATCTACGTTTCTGTTCAAGCGCCCCGTCTCGACGGTGTAGGTCTTGTAGGTGGTTTCGGATATCACGTTGTCTAAGAGAACGTCCATATCCATCTTCTGATAGCCGTAGATGCAGAAGCTTGAGTAATTCGTGGCGGGAGTCGCGGTTGCCTTATGGCTGCCGAAGAAATTGTCGGAAACGACCACGCACTCGTCGTTGAAGTATATCTTAATTCTTGTGCTGCTTCCCAGGGCGGGGTAATACTCAACGCGAAGCTTGAACCACTCGCCGATCTCTGCGGTAACGCCTATGTCCATCGTGCGGTTGACCTCCGCGGTTCTCGAGGAGTTCTCGTAGAAGTAAACCGTGTTGCCGCTCCGCTTTAGGGATATCATGTGTACGTCCTGGAAGAGATAGAGCTGGGCAAAGGTGCCGCTGCTTGTGCCGGGGAGAACGCACATATCAAGCTCGTATGCGTAGCAGCTTGCGTTTGTCACGGATGACATTATATCGAAGTAGAAGAAATCAAAGATTGCGCCCTTATTGCTTGCGGAATAAAGTCTTGCCGCATTGCTGTCGCGGGAGGAATCACTGACTATTTCCATTTTACTGTCGCCGGAATTAAGCTGACTTCTTATGCCGGGCGTGTCGCCAACCTCATATTCTTCAAAGCCTATCGGATCTACCGATTTGATCTCGTTCTTTATGATAATACCGAGATCTAGGAACGTCTTCTGGAAGGTCATTCTGTCCGATGCGTTGAAAATGGGAACGCTTCCCAAATCAAGGGTGCCGAATATGGATAGCCAAAGGCTCTTTACGGCAAGAAGTGTTGCGCTCATATCGCCCTCATCCATTCCGGGAAGGGCTATCGGCATACCCATGACCTCGCCGGTGCTGCTCTCGCGTGTAGTGGAGAAGGATCCGTCCGTTCCTGCGAACAAAGCAATATTTGCAGTGGTTTTTCTCACCAGTGTATCAAAATTGTTGTAAATCTGTCCCAGATAAAAATCAACGTTTTCTATCTGCGTTTCGTCAGAATAGGTCTTCAGGTTGCTGACCACCGAGTAAAATGCTGTCCACAAGCTCGTTACATCGGTTATCTCATCGGGTTCTTCGAGTGCCTCAATATTAGAAATTATAGTGTTAAGGAGATATAAATAATCGGTGACCGAAACCCCCAAAGCGTTATAGATTTTTACCACTCCGGAAACGTTGCTTATAGCGTCACTGATATCCTCGGAGCTTGATGTCCAGAGACCGGATGAGCTGCTTTGGTTATTTGCGAGATATTTTAGTAGAATATCCGTCAACCGATAGCTTGCGCCCTCTGCCGCAAGAACCTCATCTATCGCAATGTAAAGAGGAACCTCGGAATAGAGTGCTTCGCTGACGGCGGAGGTGTTGGTCTTAATATTGAGACCCGAAAGATAGCTCTCAAAAGATTCTTTCGTTTTCAAGTGATTTGGAATATATATTTCGTCGCTTTGCGCACTTACAAGACGTGCTACGGATTCCGAAGAGTTCAGCGCAAGCGGTGCGGTTATTTTGGAAACCGGTGAGACTGTGCTCTCGCCCTTAACGCCGTTTGGCGTGTCGTATGTAGGAACACCACCGAAGAAGCTGAGGATTGAAAGGGCGTTAGCCACATCTCTTGATCTCTTGGCAATGTTTTTGTCTATGAGCTCGCGGCTCCACTGCGGGTGGTAGAAATAACCGTTCTTGTCCTGCATATTCTTTGCGAAGGAGATGAATTTTTCGGCAATCTCTTCACCAAAATAGTCGGTCAGCGTTCCTTCGTAGCCGGAAAGCATCAATTCTATAATGCTCAGTGCTTGAGAGGTGGATTCAAGGTCGGGAAGATAGCCAACGTTGTTTCTTGCGGAATTGGAATAGTAAAATCCTCCGCTCACTGGATCGTAAAGATCCGCTATCCATTTCACCGTTGCATGATCGATGTTATAAATATCGTAGAGCTTTTTAAGCTCCGATACGATTGCCTCGGCAACGTTCTTGTCTCCCGTCTTTTCAGTGATTTGTGAAAGCTTCAGCGACCAAAGGAGCTCACGCTCACGCCGATCTCGTTCTTCCTGCTTTTGTATAGGATCGAAATTCGTGTAGTAAACTATTCCTTTGCCAAGCTCCAGGGAGCTTCCCCGCATATACTTCTCCACAAAGGCTTCAATAGCCGAAGCAAAAGCAACATTTTCGCCTAAAGCAGCGTCGTCAAAGGCAATGGCTACGGATTTTTCATCGGAATAAATGAGGAAACCAACCTCTCCATCCGCGTGCTCCGAAAGCTCAAGAGCACGGTGTGCCCTCACGGAAATATCACGCGACGTTTTTCCGACGATGATCTCGTGGGAAGATTCCTCAGACGAGGCATCTTTTACCAAAATCTCCTTGCCCGTGTTTTCGTAGTACGCGCTCCTTATGAGAGATACGCTCCTCGGGTTTACGCCTTCTCCGAGAACGAGCGTGGCGTTTACCGTAGGAGAATATACGACCTTCTCATCAGCCGTCTCCTCGGAATTTTGGATGGTGCCGTTTTGCGTTGTGCCGTTTGATTTATCTTTACTGCAGGAGAAGAGCGATGCAGCGCACGTAATGCACACAAGCAGCAATAAAATGTTTTTGATCGTTTTTTTCATACTCGTTTTCCTCAAATTATGATTGTTTGAATCTGTGGCTTTTTTGGGGTAAACTGTCAATTAAAATAAATAACAACTTAATAAATGCAAAAAATCATTTTACACTCACTTCTTTAATATGGATGTCGGTCGCGTATTCATCCAAAGTAAGAGCTTTTACGTTCTTTACGCCCTTCTTTGCAGGAATAGCAATTTTGTACCAAAGCTTCTCACCGTCATTTATATAATCGCAGATCGCAATGGGGTATTTGAGTCCCGACTCCAGGGTATAGCAATACTTATCAACGGATTCCTTGCGATCAAAGCACGCACTACCGAGTCCGATATTGGAATTGAAAAGAATATCGAATCTTTCTTCGGTGCCGTCACAGTATTCGAGGACGTATTCGCCCATCTTAACATTTCCTTTTTCTATATAAGGCTTATGCATAGAGGAATCCTTATCTGCCATAACGTCGGATGTGTGAATGATCTCAACGTGCGGTGCCTTCAGAACATCCTTGTTTCGGAAGAAGTACATATCGTGAGCCACGGTGAGTACGTTGCTTTCTACCGCCCACTCGTCAAAATCTCTTGCCCAGGTGAGTAGCGCTCCGTATCCGATCTCAAACAGTGTAGCCCACTTTTGAGTATGAATCTCATCGGTAACGAACCAACTGGAAACGCTGAAGCCCTTGATTCCAAGCTCTAAGACCTTATCCCAACCGCAAAATGAGGAAGGTATGAAGTTTCCATATATCGTCCACATTCCCCTCTGTACGGGTCTGGTGTTGTGATTGGGTTCATACAACCAATACCATTGATCGTATTTTACGTTTGGATTTATAAGCTCTGCAGATGATTCCGTGTTAAGTATTTCGTGAGGGAATGCGCCCTGCTCTTCAATATCATCGGGATAACCGAACCAATGCTTTCTGTAAACGGGGCACTCCTTGCCTAAAAGCGTGATCTTTCTGTCGGTTTCAGAGGAATAAATTTTCTTGTACGAAGCACCGTGAGCTTCTCCGCGTTTGTCTGTAACAGCCACAAGCTTGTCGCCCCAAATCATTGCATCTACGCCCTTAGATGCCAAATATTCATAACATTTATTTACATTTTCTGCAAAAAGCCTACCCGGATCGCGATTTTTACACTTTTCGCATATGCACATTGTCCACCACTCATCATGACCTATATGTATTGTTTTCGGAGCGATGACCTCGATGACCTCATCGTAAAGATCAAAGATAATTTCGTAGAGCTTTTCGTTCTGCGGACAACAAGTGTCGGGAAACAATTCGTCATCACATTCTGCAAGATAGGGGTGCGGTCCGATGAGATACTCGCTGTGTGAGAGAGAAGGAACCTCGGGGATGATTTCAAGCTCGCGTTCCTTGCAGTATGCCACGATCTCGCCTATTTCCTTCTGTGAGTAGACTTCACCGCCCGCGTTGTAGGTGTGAACCGAGTTGCGTATCCTCTTCGATATTTGATTATGGTAAGTCTTGCCGTTGTATTCGGCATACTCTTTTGCATATGCGATCCAATATTCGTTTATTTCCGGGTGGCGTTTATACTCCATAGCTCCACCGATCTCGATAACAATAGAATTATAGCCGTGGTATACAAGAGTATCAATGAATTTTCTGAAATAGCTCATCTCGCTTTTAGGTGGGAGATAAACTCTCGCGGAGCGGTGTTCACAGTTAGGGTAATTATATAATATGCCGCGCCCAATCCCGCCTTTGTAATGACCGAGAATCGAGTTAGCCGCGTAGATCATAGCACGGGGAGTGCTTGCATAGACTGTGACACTTTCATCTACATATATAATATATCCTTCAGGATTATCCTTATATACGTTGCCGAAATCCTTTGTTACAAGAGCTATAGCGCTGTCATCGATAGGCTTGAAATATACGTCTGTCGCTCCTCCTCCGAGCTCTGAGATCAGAGTTTCGGCATAGGCGGGTGCACCATGGGATACGCCGGATAATTTTATCTTTTCTTCATTAAACTTTACGTATCCGTCGGTTAAAACTCGCATAGTTAAATGTATCCTTTCTTATTCTTTATCAGTTTAATACTATCACATAAAAAAACACTGTGCCTCGTTCAATGATTACGCATGAATGTCGATCAGACTTGAATAATAGGAAACGATGCTAAGGTGTTGTTTTGGTTTTAAGATCTCCAAGCCCCGAAAGGATTGATGCTACGAGGACTATAATGCCGCCTATCACAAAATCAGTACTCAAGCAATCAAGACCAAATGCAACCGAAACGAGTCCGGTTACAACGGCAGAAAACGGCATCATTACAGCGACAACCGTTGCATCTATATGCTTCATAGCATCGGTTCTCAATATCCAACACACTGTATTTGAGAGGATTGCCACGGCTGCAATTATGGCGAGCAGCCCAAAATTCCATTCAAAGCGTATTGGCTCAATAGGCTGACCGCCTATTTCTATAAAGTTCAGTGAAACAGCCGTCACAAGGCTGACAATGATGTGAACTATCATATGCAGCAATACGTATAGACTTGATATGAGTTTTGTCGCATAAACTGCGGTCAAAGCTATATTTATTCCGTAAAGAACTCCCGACAAGGAGCAAAGAAGCTCTCCGATACCTATTCCGCACGTAGTATCGGCCCCCGCCAGCATAAAACAACCAAAAAGGCAAAGCACGGAGGCTATGATCTTCATAATTCCCGGTTTTTTTCTAACTAAGAGAAACATTATAAGCGGAACAACCACGCAAGACAGGTTTTCAAGAAATGCGTACCTTGCCGGTGTTGTGTAAAGAAGACCTATTTTTTGAACGATAGATGCAACGGAATTTATTATTCCTGTGGGTATTGCTATTTTCAAATAATCCACCGTTATAAGGTTCAATTTCTTAAAGTTCATAACAACCAGTGAGAGTGCTGCTGCCAATGCACTTATACACGTGCAAATTGTCGGTGAAAATACTTTATAAAGATATGGATTGATAACAGGAGTTGAGCCCCATATAAGTATTACAAAACAAAGATTGAAATAACAATTCGCTTGTATACTACCGTTTTTTTCTTTTATTGTGATTGAATTCATAATTTCGCTCCGAATGATTTTACAATTAAATTTTACCACAGGTGTTGACATTTGTAAAACGAATAGTTATAATATTGTTATGAAATTTTTTCACAACAGAGAGCTGATATGGAAACACAGAAGATAAAGGCAATTTTACTTGCTTCGGAGAAAAAGAGTCTGTCTGCCGCTGCAGAGGAATTTTCTTACACTCCCTCGGCAATGTCGCATATGGCAGATGCTCTTGAAGAAGAGCTGGGGATTAAGATCCTCGAACGCACGCGTATCGGTGTCGAGCTTAGCGAAGAAGGAAAACAGCTAAAGGACAAGCTTCGCGCGGTTGTTGCCGCTGAAAATGAATTAAAAAGAGCTGCCGCGGAGATAATTAAACGCGCGGAGCGCGAGCTGAGAATAGCCGCGTACTCCAGCATTTCAATCTACCTTTTGCCGGAGATACTG
>JAZTXO010000024.1:0-17529 GCA_045636445.1 Eubacteriales bacterium
CCGCTTGGCCTCCCGACTTCCTGCGGTGATTTACGTTCAGGGTATTCTTGACAGTATTGCAAAATATTACCTTTCCGGATTAACCGAAAGTGAGTTGAAACAAGCGATAACGCTTCGCGATATGCTGACTAAGACCACGATCAAACAAACTCAGCGTGAGTATGAAAAAAGAGCAGCTTATGAAAGTGAAATTGTAAAGCGAGCAGGCCATATAATCGTTGAAAATCAGTGGGCAGCAGCATATTATCGAAAGACTTTACCCGATGTAAAGGTGCATTTCTTGCCGATTAGCATTTCTAATAGTTTTCGTCAGTATAATTGGAGCGAGGAAGAAATGCAGCCCTATACAATTATGTGTTCGGCAGCAAATTATCCGATCAAAGGTTTGCACATGCTTTTGAAAGCTTTGGCAATAGTTAAAAAGACATATCCTGCTGTGAAACTCTTTGTTCCCGGAACGGTGTTGAAGGATACAAAATCCCTTAAAGCGAAGCTTAAACAGAACGGTTATGATCGTCTAACAAAGCGGATGATTGTTGATTTTGGTTTAACCGAAAATATAGTATATACAGGTAGACTCACTGCAGACGAAATGGCAAGGAAAATGTCACGCGTTAACTGCTTTGCGATGACTTCTGCAATTGAAAATCATTCCAGTACGCTTAAAGAGGCTATGACTGTTGGTACACCTTGTGTAGCATCTTACGTAGGCGGTGTTCCCGAGTATGCAATAAACGGGGAGAATTGTCTACTTTACAGATATGAGGATTATGAAGTTCTGGCATATAATATCTGCCGCATATTCGAAGAAAAAGATTTAAGGGAAAAGCTTTCGAAAACAGCTTCATTACAAATGAAAATTCGCAAAGAAAAAACAGATTATGAAAAAATGTCTGAAATTTTAGAAAGTGCAATAAATAACTGATACCGAGGTATAGGGTATGAAGATAGTCTTGATAAACCACACATTTCAAGAGGAACGCTTTTATAAAAGATGGAAACTTTTAGCTGAAGCATATCCCGATGTGGATGTAACTCTTTTAGCTCCGGAAACTTATAAATGGGGTGGCGGAGCTGCGCTCACATACGGAAAGTCTTATGTTCAAGAAGGCAGAACAGTAGAGTCTGACAGATTTCATATAAGGCTCATCCGCCTTGAAAGACATCGCTATTCTTCTTGGACTTCACAGGATATGGTTGATGTGATTTTAGAAATAAAACCCGATATAGTTTATCATATTGGTGAGCACACTCAGGACTCACTGATGCAGCTTCTCGACCTTAAAAAGAGAAATAAATTACCCAACACTAGATTTATAGCATTCAGTATGCGTGGCCATCAGCACGCATTGAGAATCGAAAAAGATTCTAATCCGCTTGTTCAAGTGCGCAAACTTTTGTTGTACTTTGTAAAGAAAAATAAAATTAAAAAGTTTAATAAGTATTGTGACGCAGTTTTCTGTCATTATCCCGATGGTAGAGATGAGTTCATTCGTGAGGGGTACGCAGGTTCAATCTACATGCAAACGCAGGTTGGCGTTGATATTG
This sequence comes from Eubacteriales bacterium, assembly GCA_045636445.1. Classification (GTDB taxonomy): domain Bacteria; phylum Bacillota; class Clostridia; order Oscillospirales; family CAG-272; genus UBA1740. Next base: position 1,549 of record JAZTXO010000024.1, read on the forward strand.
ATGTTTTTCATCCCTCGCAGAAAGCTCGTGAAAAAATTCGTGCAAAGTACGGAATAGACGATGCCTATCTTTTCGGCAGTGCGTCAAGATTTAACGCAAGTAAGGGACTATCGGAAATCATTGCGGCTCTACCCGAAGAGGGCAATTGGAAATACCTTATGATGGGATGGGGAAGAGATGATGAGGTCGAAAAGATAAAGAATGAAATTGCCACACGAGGTTTTGAGGATAAAATAATTCTCACAGGATATATAGATAATTGGACTGATATGGCAGAGCATTGGAATGCACTTGATTGTGCAGTTCATATGCCACTTACAACACTGCAGTGGGAAGAAACATTCTCTCTTGCACTTGTACAAGCTATGGCTACGGGATTACCGGTTATTGGTAGCTCGTCGGGTACGGTTCCTTATCAGGTTGGTCCTGACGGTATAATTCTTCCTGAAGGCGATATACAAAAAATGCACGATACCTTTGTACATCTTATGAATAATGCAGAAGAAGGTAAAAAAATTGGTGCAAAGATGAGAGAAAGAGCCGTAAATTGTTTTGATATCCGTCCGTTGAATAAATTGTTCTATGACACAATTGTTGATGTTAAAGATGGTATATTTGACATAAACAAAACAGATATGACGGCTTATAGAAGATAAGAAGGTTAATTTATGAGAAAAAAAGGATTTTCTTTGTCACCGTACATAGAAAAAATATTTGAAACATCGGGTGAGCACGCCGAATGGGGCGGTTATTATAATTACGACTTCTTAAGTGCTGATAAGACTAAATTGCTCTGCAACAGAAGTCCTTTCGATGGAAGAAAAATCGAAAAAGGCGATACTGTTGAGGTTGGTTATTACGACATTCCATCCGGTGAGTGGCATTGTCTTGATAAATCTGATTCGTTCAACTGGCCACAGGCAACAATGCTTCAGTGGATACCCGGCACTGAAAATAAGGAGGTTGTTTTCAATCTTTCAAAAGACAACCATCTTATTTCACGAATTATCAACATTGAAACGGGTGAGAAAAGAGATTTATGCTATCCGGTTTATTGTGTAACACCAGACGGGAAAAAGGCAATTACACTCAACCTCGAAAGAAGCTATTGGACACCTGCATATCACTATCAGTCGGTTGTCAACGAGGCTTGTAATGTTGATGTGCTTGAGGGTGACGGAATTTTTGCTCTTGACTTAAAGGAAAATATACTTACTAGGATTGTTTCACTTGATGATGTGATAAAACTCAAGCCTGATGAAGGTTTCGAACAAGGAAAACATTGGCTTGAGCACATTATGATAAATCCGTCGGGAACGGAAATTGTTTTCTTGCACAGATATAATCTGCCCGGAACGGGAAGACTTACTAGAATGGTCATGGCAAATATTGACGGCACGAATATGCACGTGATTGACGGCTGGAAAAAGTATGCGTGGTCGCATTTTGGCTGGAAAACCGACGTTTCGTTTGTTATGTTTGCAAGAACGGCTTCAAAACTCACAAAGGCATACGGCACAAGCTCACATTCGAAGTCGGAAAAACAGCACACGCGTGTTTCGGCCGTTGCAAAGATTAAGGGATTACTTCGCGTCTGCTATAGAAAAACGCTCTCTCCGATTATACCAAAGAATTTTAAGGCAAGGTTGACGAATGACAGCGGATATCAAATGTATGAAAAGACCGGAAACGAGTATAAGCGTAAGACTGAATATAAAGGAAAACTTCTTGATATAGATGGTCATCCGTCGTTTTCGTCAGATGGCAAATATATGATTACCGATTCTTATGCCGATGACAGAAAATACAGAAGACTTGTCGTGATGAACACGGAAAACGGAAAAAGAATGCTTCTCGGGAAGTTTTATTCTCCTTTTTGGGGAACCCCTGCTTCGTGCGATTTACATCCCAAAATTAGTGATGACAAAAGTTTCATTGCCGTTGATACCGCATATTCAAAGATGCACCGAATGATGGTGTTGAAGATTCATTGGGATAAGATTAAGGAAGTGATAGGATAATGCAGAATAATAGAACGCTCAACACCACCAGAAATGCAAAATGGGGGATTTTCGAAAAAATTATACAAATGGTACTTCCGTTTGTAACAAGAACCCTGATACTGAAGCTTATAGGCGAGAAATATCTTGGCATTAACGGGTTGTTTACTTCTGTTATTTCTATGCTCAATATGGCAGATCTGGGATTTGGAGCTGCTATTACCTATTCCATGTATAAGCCTATTGCGGAAAATGACAATGAATCGCTTTGTGCAATACTTAATTTTTACAAAAAAATATACAGAGTCATCGGTATTGTCGTTTTGGGAATAGGTGTATCATTAATGCCGTTTTTACCGATGCTCATCAAAGATGATGTACCGAGTGATATAAACATATATCTGTTATTTTCTATATATTTAATTAATACTGTACTCAGCTACTGGCTGTTTGCGTATAAAAAATCCTTGCTTCATGCATATCACAGAGATGATGTGAAAACAAAGATTTCTTCTGCGCTTCTTATAGCTCAGTACGCTATGCAAATATTTGTGCTTGTTGCGTTTGATAATTACTATACATATGTAATAGTTCTTCCGTTGATTACGCTCCTTAACAATATTATAACTTCCGTAGTTACACAGAAAATGTTTCCGGAGGTTATGTGTCGTGGAAAGATTGCTTCGGAAACGTCAAGACAGATAAAAAAGCAGGTAAGCGGAGCGTTTATAGGTAAAATTTGTGGCGTAACTAGAAATTCCCTTGACAGCATGTTCGTTTCGTCTTCTCTCGGACTTACACAAGTTGCTATATATGGGAATTATTATTACATACTGAGTTCGGTTCATAATTTGCTGACAGTTCTTACAAATTCAATGGTTGGCGGTGTAGGAAATAGCATTGTAAAAGAAGACCTAGATAAAAACTATAAGGACTTTACAAATTTTACGTTTCTTTATGCATGGATATCAGGATGGTTTTCATGCTGTATGCTCTGTCTTTATCAGCCGTTTATGAGACTGTGGGTAGGAGAAAAACTTATGTTACCGATGGGGACAATGGTTTTGTTTTGTGTCTATTTGTACGTAATGGCAGCATCTGATATAAAGAACGTATATTATACAGCAAGAGGTCTTTGGTGGGAGGGCAGATACCGTGCGATTATTGAGGTCGTGGTAAATTTTGTTCTTCATTTCGTGGGTGCAAAGTATTTTGGTATTGCCGGAATTGTTCTTGCAACCATCTTGTCAATGGCATGTATAAACTTCCTATACGGTGCTCATATTTTGTTTAAGCATTACTTCACTAATTCAAGTCTTGCAAAGTACATTTCGAAAAACGCAGTATATTTTGCAGTGACAGTAGGAATATGTGTGGTAACATATTTTGTTTGCTCGTTAGTAGCTGTTTCAGGGTTTGCTGGACTTATTATAAAGGCGTTGATATGCCTTGTTGTTCCGAATGTGCTGTATTTGATTGTATATCATAATACCGAGGCTTTTGCATCTGTAAAGCCGATTATTAACAGAGTTGCATTCGGTATTACAAGAAGATTTGTAAAATAAAAATGCGAGGATTAATTGATGAAAGCTTCGATTATTACGATGACTTCAACTTATAACTATGGTGCAACTCTGCAGGCTTATGCTTTACATAAGTTTGTGCAAAAGCTTGGTTATGATTGTGATATAATCGACCATATGAGTAGCGCAGAAAAACACAGAACAATCAAGTTGACTGATTTTTCGCGTGAAAACATAAAGAAAATGCCATATAAGTTTATGTTGGAGAGAGGCTATTCCAGATTTGAGGATTTCTATGTTCAGCACATGAATATGACAAGAAGATATGCTACTATGGATGAGCTCAAATCAAATCCGCCCGATTCTGATGTTTTCATTTCAGGCAGTGACCAGGTGTGGAATCCTAAAGACCCGAAGCTTGACAGATTTCTTCTTGATTTTGCTCCCGATGATAAATGCAAAATCTCTTATGCGGCAAGTATGGGTAATCCCACCTTGCCTGACGAAAAGAAAGAAACTTATATTGAAGCATTAAAGCGATTTGATGCAGTTTCTGTTCGTGAGCAAGAGGCTTGTAACATGATTCAGCCACTTACAGATAAAAAAGTGAACATAAACTGTGACCCTGCATTCCTTTTAGACGCAGATGAATGGCGTGAACTTGAAAGCCCGGTAAAGGGTTTAAAAGAGAATAACTATATTTTATGCTATATGATTCATATGCCATCGTGGTTTAACGAATGGATTGACGGGTTAAGAAAAAAGACATCCTTAAAGATTGTGTTTGTTGGTCTTAACGGATACCGTCCTGTAAACTGTGATAAATATGTTCGAGATGCAGGCATAGGCGAATTTTTGTGGCTTATCGACCACGCCGCTATGGTGGTATCGTCCTCATTCCACGGCAATGTATTCTCACTCATATTCGGAAAGAAGCTTATCTCTACACCTGATAAGAAAAGACCCGACAGAATACATAATTTGCTTCGTATGTTTGGCGAGAAGAACAGAGAAGTATATGAGAAAAATGACGAGTATAACTGTGAACCTGTTAATATAGAAACAGTTAAAGCAGTTGTCAAAACCGAGCAAGAAAAATCAAAGCAATATCTTACAAGTGTGTTTGAAAATATATAAGCGAGGCTGTTTATGAATAATATTTTGAGCGTTTCAGATAAATGCACTGGTTGTACTTCTTGTATGAATTCTTGTCCTAAAGATGCGATTAAAATGGTACCGGATATAGCGGGCTTCTGTTATCCCGCAATAGATATGAATTTGTGTATAGATTGTGGAAATTGTGTCGCTGTTTGCCCGCTTAAAGAGCCTAATAATAATGAGGATGCAAGAGTTCGTGCTTTTTATGGCTCATCTTTAGATGCCGAACTTGTTAAGAAGAGTTCGTCAGGCGGCGCATTCACCATTATGGCAGAGTATGTTTTGTCACAGAACGGATTAGTTTGTGGTGCTGCATTGAATTATGGTACTCTTGATTTAGTATATAAAAGCACCGATTCGTGCGAACTTGATGAGTTGAGGCGAAGTAAATATATTGCTTCGCAGCCACAAGATATTTTTAAAGAGGTGAAAGCAGAGCTTAATAGAGACAGATTAGTTCTTTTCTGCGGTTTGCCTTGTCATATTGACGGACTCAAGAAATTCTTAAAAAAAGATTATTCAAATTTAATCACTTGTGACTTTATATGTGGAGGTACTGCCTCACCGCAGTTTTTTAAAGAACATTTAAGTACTTTAGAAAAGAAGTATAAAGCAAAGGTTTCTTATGTGAATTTCCGTGCCAAGTTGTATGGTTGGAAAGAACATTCAATAAAGATAAAATTTGCCAACGGAAAAGAATACGATAGCAGTGCTTTTTATGATAGTTTCTTCAAAGGTTATTTTGAAAAACCATTTCAACGTGATTCGTGTTACCAATGTCAATATAGACTCAGCCATAAATCAGATGTTATCATTGCTGATTATTGGGGCGGTCTGAAAAACGGACGCAGTAATAACGAGGGTGTTTCAATGGTAATTACCAATTCTCAAAAAGGTGATGAGTTTTTCGCAAAAGTATTGATTCAAGAGAATCATAACCTTGAAGAAATGCCTCTAGAGGATTCTAATTACGTTATCAAAACTGAAGAAGAACGCTATACTAAAGCCTTTAAAACCAAAAAAGAATTTTTGGATATGTATAGAAAATTTGGCTTTGAAAAAGCGGCTAAAAGAACATACTTCAAGGGAATATTTACGGCTAAAGTGAAGCGAAAAATATCAAGTTTAATAAATAAAAGGCATTGATATGCGTTGGGAGAAGTAAAATGGGCTTATTTACAAATAAAACTTTACTTATAACCGGAGGAACAGGTTCCTTTGGTAATGCGGTGTTGAACCGTTTTTTGAGAACAGATATAGGCGAGATAAGAATTTTCTCGCGTGACGAGAAGAAGCAGGACGATATGCGTCATGAGTTTCAGGTGAAGATGCCTGAGGTGGCGGAGAAGATAAAGTTCTACATAGGCGACGTGCGCGACATCGCTTCGGTGAGAAACGCTATGCACGGCGTAGATTACATATTCCACGCTGCGGCTCTGAAGCAGGTGCCTTCTTGCGAGTTTTTCCCCATTGAGGCGGTAAAAACCAACGTACTCGGCACGGAAAACGTGCTTACTGCGGCAATTGAAGCAGGCGTTAAGAACGTAGTTTGCCTTTCCACCGACAAGGCGGCTTACCCCGTAAATGCGATGGGAACAAGTAAGGCTATGATGGAGAAGGTCATCGTTGCAAAGTCGAGAACTGTAAGTCCCGACAAGACCAAGATCTGCTGTACAAGATACGGCAACGTTATGTGTTCCCGCGGCTCTGTTATTCCGCTTTGGATTGATCAGATAAAGGCGGGTAACCCGATAACCGTTACCGATCCTACTATGACGAGATTTATAATGTCTCTTGACGAGGCTGTTGACCTTGTGCTCTTCGCATTTGAGCATGGTGAGAGTGGAGATATACTCGTTCAAAAAGCTCCCGCTTGTACTATTAAGACTCAGGCAGAGGCAGTTTGCGAGCTCTTTGGCGGTGACAAAGACGCTATCAAGGTCATCGGTATTCGTCACGGCGAGAAGATGTACGAAACTCTTCTTACCAACGAGGAATGTGCCAACGCTATCGATATGGGCGATTTCTATCGTGTTCCCTGCGACAAGCGCGGTCTCAACTACGACAAATATTTCAACCAGGGTAATATAGAGCGTAATACTCTCACCGAGTTCAATTCCCACAACACAAAGCTTCTTAATGTTGAAGAGACAAAGGCGAAAATTGCCTCCCTCGCTTACATTCAGGACGAGCTTAAAAAGATGGGTAGAGTATAATGAAAATTCTTGTAACAGGAGCTTTCGGATTTGTTGGAAAAAATCTTGTCGAGGCTCTAAAAAACGTTCGTGACGGCAAGGATAGAACACATCCGTCGCTGTCTATTGAAGAAATTTACGAATATGATATTGATTCACCCGCATCCTTGCTTGACGAGGCTTGTGAGAAGGCTGATTTCGTTTTTAATCTTGCGGGAGTGAACCGTCCTAAAGATTCCGAAGAGTTTATGCAGGGCAATTTCGGCTTTGCATCAAAGCTTCTTGATACTCTTAAAAAATATAACAACAAATGCCCCGTGATGATATCCTCTTCGATTCAGGCGACCTGCATTGGCAGATACGATTCCGATTACGGACGCTCCAAGAAGGCGGGGGAGGAGCTTGTCTTTGCATACGGTGAGGAAACCGGCGCCAAGGTGCTTGTCTACCGCTTCCCGAACCTTTTTGGCAAGTGGTGCAGACCTAACTACAATAGTGCGGTCGCTACCTTCTGCAACAATATCGCAAACGACCTGCCGATAACCGTGAACGACCCCTCGGTACAGCTTGAGCTGCTCTATATTGACGACCTTGTTGATGAAATGATGGCGGCATTAGAGGGAAAAGAGCACAGATGTGAGTTCGACGGAATCGACACCGTGCTTTGCGCGAACGGTCGCTATTGCGCAGCACCCGTGACGCACAAGGTAACTCTTGGCGAGATAGTTTCGCTGCTTGAGTCGTTTAAGGCTCAGCCTGAAACCCTCGTTATGCCCGAAATACCCTATAACAGCTTTGCAAAGAAGCTTTATAGCACCTATCTTTCCTATCTCCCACGAGAGAAGGCGTCATTCCCTTTGAAGATGAACGTTGACGCAAGAGGAAGCTTTACGGAGCTTTTAAAGACCGAAAAATGCGGTCAGTTCTCGGTCAATATCTCAAAGCCGGGAATAACTAAGGGGCAGCATTGGCACAACACCAAATGGGAAATTTTCATTGTCGTTTCGGGTAAGGCACTCATTCAGCAGAGAAGAATAGGAAGCGACGAGGTGCTAAACTTTGAGGTCAGCGGTGAGAAGATCGAGGCGGTGCATATGCTGCCCGGCTATACGCACAACATAATAAATCTTTCGGACACGGAGGACCTCGTAACGCTCATGTGGGCAAACGAGCAGTTTGATCCGAATAAACCCGATACATTCTATGAAGAGGTAGAATAAATGGAAACAAGTTTCAAAAACAACGGAAAATTAAAGCTTATGATAATCGTCGGCACACGCCCCGAGATAATTCGTCTTGCGGCGGTCATAAACAAGTGCCGTACATATTTCGATACCGTTCTCGTTCATACGGGACAGAACTACGACTATAACCTCAACGGAGTTTTCTTCAAGGACTTGAAGCTTGACGCTCCGGAGGCATATCTTGATGCAGTTGGCGCAGACCTTGGCGAGACTTGCGGAAATATTATCGCAAAGTCATATAAGCTCATGGCAGAGCTTAAGCCCGACGCGGTGCTTGTGTTGGGTGATACAAACTCTTGTCTATCTGTAATTGGTGCAAAAAGACTTCACATTCCGATTTTTCACATGGAAGCGGGCAACAGATGCAAGGACGAGTGCCTTCCCGAGGAGACTAACCGCAGAATAGTTGACATAATCTCCGACGTCAACCTCGCATACTCCGAGCACGCGCGCAAGTATCTTCACGAGTGCGGACTTCCCAAGGAGAGAGTTTACGTAACCGGCTCTCCTATGGCGGAGGTTCTTGCAAATAACCTCTCCGAGATAGAGGCGTCGGATATTCACGCTCGTCTTGGTCTTGAAAAAGGAAAATATATTCTTCTTTCTGCACATAGAGAAGAGAATATTGACACCGAAAAAAACTTCAACAGCCTGTTTAATGCTATAAACAAGATGGCAGAGAAGTACGATATGCCTATCCTTTATTCCTGCCATCCCAGAAGCCGCAATCGTCTTGCCGCAAGCGGATTTGAGCTTGACAAGAGAGTGATTCAGCACGAGCCTTTAGGCTTCCATGACTACAATTGTTTGCAAATGAATGCATTTGCGGTGGTTTCCGACAGCGGAACGCTCCCGGAAGAGTCCAGTTTCTTTACCTCAATAGGCAAGCCTTTCCCGGCGATTTGCATCAGAACTTCCACCGAACGTCCCGAAGCACTCGACAAAGCCTGCTTTATTCTTTCGGGCATTGACGAGCAGGGACTTTTGCAATCGGTTGATACTGCGGTAGAAATGAACAAAAACGGTGACTACGGCATCCCCGTACCCGATTACATCGAGCAGAACGTATCCACCAAGGTTGTAAAAATCATTCAATCTTACGTTGGCGTCGTAAACAAAATGGTTTGGAGAAAATTTTGATTGAAAGGGATTGTACTGTGAGTGCTTGGGAAACCTTTGAAAAATTATACAAAAAGCCTGCCCCGAACATAGCATTTACCCCGTATCGTATATGTCCTATCGGTGCGCATATAGATCACCAGCTTGGGAAGATTACTGGATTTGCTATTGATAAGGGCATACATATGGCATACGGTCCGAAGCAGAACGGTGTAGTTGAGATAACCTCAATGCAGTTTGAGCCAAGGGCTCAGTGGCATATTAGTTCTACTCCTGCCGAGCGACAAGGGGATTGGGCCGATCATCTCCGAGGTGCTACAATTGCATTAAATGCACGCTATCCTCTCCGAACAGGTTTGTGTGCGGTTGTTGACGGAGAGCTGCCGATTGGCGGACTTTCCTCATCTGCGGCAGTTATAATCACCTTTATTTCCGCTTTATGCTCGATGAACGGAATTTCTCTTTCGCCTGCTGAAATGATTTCTATTTCCCGTGAGGCAGAGAATAAGTACGTTGGCGTTTCTTGCGGAAAGCTCGATCAGAGCTGCGAGGTATATTGCCGTAAGGACTCGCTTCTTTATATGGATCTTAGGGACGATAGCTATGAGATAGTTCCCAAAAATCAAAAGATGAAGCCGTATAAAATTGCAATATTCTTCTCGGGACTTGAAAGAAGTCTTGCAAGCTCTGCATACAATATGCGTGTTGACGAGGCAAAGAGCGCTGCCTACGCTTTGCTTGCTTATGCAGGTATGGAGTATGGAAAATTCTCCGACACATACCTTTCCGATGTGCCATATTCTGTTTTTCTGGAGCATGGGCATAAGCTTCCCGAACCTTGGCGAAAGAGAGCCCAGCATTACTATGCTGAAATGGAGCGTGTTGAGAAGGGTGTCGCTGCATGGAAAAGGGGAGATATTGCCGAGTTCGGTAGACTTTCCACCGAGAGTGGATACAGCTCGATTCATAGCTGGGAAACCGGCTCTCCCGAATTGAAGAAGCTTTATGAGATAATAGTTTCTGCGGAGGGTGTTTATGGCGGAAGATTTTCCGGAGCAGGTTTTAAGGGCTGCTGTATGGCGATAATTGACCCCGAATTTGAGCAAAGCATAATGGAAAAGGTAAAGTGCGAATATATTAAGGCTTTTCCTGAACTTTCCGAGAAATATTCTGCACATATATGCAATACTGCCGACGGTGTAAAGCTTAATTAGGGAGAAAAAATATGAAATGTTTAATTTTAGCAGCAGGATATGCAACAAGACTTTATCCTCTGACCGAAAATTTTCCCAAGCCTCTTCTTAAGGTTGGCGAAAAGACTATACTTGACTGGCTTGTTGATGATATTGATTCATCAGGACTTGTTGATGAGTATATCGTTATTTCAAATCATAAGTTTTGTTTACATTTTGAAGGTTGGGCAAAGCAAAAGGAGCAAAAAATCACCGTTGTTGACGATATGACTGTTTCTAATGAAACTCGCTTGGGTGCTGTAAAAGATATTCAATTTGCAATAGACACCCTCTCTCTATGCGATGATATGCTTGTGATTGCCGGTGACAATGTTCTTGATTTCAGTCTTGCTGAATTTGTAAAATACGCAAGTGAAAAGAAGGCATCTTCGGTTATGCGTTATTACGAAGCCCAAGAAGCGAAGCTTTCAAAAAGCGGTGTTCTTGAAATTGACGGAAATGATAAAATTTTAAGAATGGAAGAAAAACCCAAAGAGCCGAAGTCGAATTGGTGCTGCCCTCCATTCTACTATTATACCAAAGAGGATGCAAAACTTATATCAAAAGCTATAGACGAGGGTTGCGGGGTTGATGCCCCCGGAAGTTTTATTGCTTGGCTATGTGAAAAAAGCGATGTTTATGCTATGGAAATGCCGGGCAAAAGATACGATATAGGAAATCTGGAAAGCTATGAAAGCGTAAAAAGAGACTATAACGGCATAATTAACCGAAAATAATCAAAAAAAGCTCACTGACATACGATGTAGTATGAACGGTGAGCTTTTTTTAGAGAGGTCGGTGGCGGAAATCGACCTTTTGCAGATAAGGAAAAATTACAGAGCTTATAAGGATATGGCGGCGGGGCGGGAGATAATCGCTGTGGTTAAGGCTAACGCATACGGTCACGGAGATAAGGAGATTGCGTCGGCACTTTCGGAGGAGGGTGTAAATTTCTTTGCCGTATCTAATATTAATGAAGGAATAAGACTAAGGCGGGGTGGAATTAAAGGCAAAATCCTTATTCTCGGATACACTCCGGAGTCGCTTTCGGGAACGCTTTTAAAGCAGGATTTATGTCAAGCGATTGTCAGCGAGGAGCATCTATCAAGGCTTCTCGGACGGCATCCTTACCCCGTAAAATATCATATAGCTCTGGACTTGGGAATGAAGAGGATAGGTCTTTCGGTGAAAAATCCTCGGTACACTCTTGAAAGGATAAAGGGTGCTTGTGAAAAGCTGAAAATCGAAGGCATTTTCACTCATTTTCCGGTGGCTGACAGTATTGCCGAGTCGGACAGAGAATTTACCATGAGTGAGTATAAGGATTTTGCACAAATGGCGAAGTCGGTGAGGGAAATGGGGATAAAATATGCTCATTGTCTAAATTCTGCCGCAGGGATAGTTTTGGGCGAAAAGGATGACTATGTTAGGCTTGGAATCTCCCTTTACGGATACGCTCCCTCAAAGGATGTTGCTTTGCCTTCGGAAATTGTCCCCGCATTAAGTTGGAAGAGCCTTGTTTGCAGAGTTGCTAAGGTTGAAAAAGGGGAGAGCATAGGCTACGGAAGAGGGTATATTGCAAATAAAAGTTTACAAATAGCCACGATTACCACCGGATATGCTGACGGTTATCCAAGACTGATTTCAAACAGAGGGTATGTTCTTATTGACGGAAAACGCTGTCCTATCGTGGGGAAAATCTGTATGGATATGATGATGGTTGACGCAAGTTCTGTACCCGAAGTTAAAGCGGGTGACGTGGCGGTGCTTATTGGTAAATCGGGCGACGAGGAGCTTAATGCCGACCGTCTTGCAGAGTGGTCTAACAGCATTTCCTATGAAATATTAACCGGAATTTCTTCAAGAGTGCTGAGGGTTTATAAGGAATAGCCTTCCGGGGGATAGGGTAGCGTAGCGGCACGAGCGTGTAAGAAAACAACACAGTGTGTTGTTTTCCCGCGAGTGTGACCGAGTCGCATCGAGACAGGGAGACCGGCTAGCCGGTGGATGAGGATGAATAGGGAAGCTGGGTATTCGCAAGCGAAGATACCCAATCTCGCCTTAAGTGAGCAAGCTCCCTGCGGCTTCGATGGGTATGCGAACCAGCGCACTTGCATTGCAAGTGCCTGGCCGAACAAGCACACCTCAACCAAATAAAAAACCGAGTCGCAAGGACTCGGTTTTTTATTTGGTGGGGGAAGCTGGATTCGGTCCAGCGGAGTCAGTGACAACAGATTTACAGTCTGCCCCCTTTGGCCGCTCGGGAATTCCCCCAAAGAGTATGGAGCTGGTGAACGGAGTCGAACCATCAACCTGCTGATTACAAATCAGCTGCTCTGCCATTGAGCCACACCAGCGTCGTGACGCATTATATTATAGCAGATGGTTCGGCATTTGTCAAGTGGTTTTTTCACTTTTTTTAAAATATTTTTTTAAAATTTTTCAAGCCTCAAAAGAAGCGTGCGGAGAGACAAATTTCACTCCGCACGACCTGCTTTTTTATATAATCTCGATTTCGGAAAGCTTGTAGTAAGCTCCGTTACGTTCAGCATCCGTAGCAAGATAAATAACGGGGAACAAATCGGAAATTATTCCTGCTTCAAGACTGTATTTTCCGGCTGCAATATCCTTGGGGATTTTAAATCTTATTTTCTCGGTATGCTGTCCGGGAAGCCACTTCTTTACGTCAATATCGGTCTTGACAACATATTCCCTATCCTTTGAATAAAGCCTTACGCAAAAGTCCATATCTTTGTAGATAGGAGCAACACCGACGTTGTTTACGGTGATTTCAAGCTCGAAGTCTTCGCCGATATTTGCCGAATTATACGCCTTTACCTCGTCGATAGAAATATGATAGCCCATTTTGCTTACCCAATAGTCTATCTTGTCTTTCCACTCCATAGGAGCAGGCATAGATTTCGCATTAAGTATACTTATATGCCATTCGAGGGTTTTTTCAATTATGTTATCAATATTCCAACCCTGGCGCTTCCATTCTCCAAGCCACCAATAGGACTCAAATGAGACGGGGGCGTCCTTCCAGATTTCGGGAATCTCTGCTATTCTTGGCGGATAAAAGTATGTTATATGTTCGGGTTCGCCAAGACCGTCGCCACGCCAACCAAGGTCGAGACCGTACTTTTCCTTTGCGTATCTTATTAAATTAGGTCTTGTAAGCTGGGTTGCAAGTCTTGTGTTCTTGAACACCTCGGCGTAAGTATCTACTATAACCTCTAGAACGTTGTCGGGATAAAGCTCGAGGTTGTGCCCCTCTCCCCAAGCACCGGGAAGAGAAATATCAATCATTTCAAGGTAGGGGGAGGTGTCAAAGCGCTCGCCGAAATGGCGAATAGCATTAAGAAAAAGCTCCAAAAACTTGGGATCGGTGGGAGAATCCTTAACTCTCATTCCGTCAGGACGTTTGGGGCAGGGGACAATGCTCTTTAGCCACTCGGGAACGTCGTCGCAGGCTCTCGTTGAATGAGCCATAAGACGGAAAAGAAGATGCTGGGAGTGCTTTTTTGCCTCTTCAAGAATATCTTCAATAAATTTATAATTAAATTTGCCCTGCTCGGGCTCAAATTCTTTCCATAATACGCGGATATAAACAAGAGAGGTATCCGGATAATATCCTTCGCTTCTGCCGTTTTCTTCTGCATCGGGTGAGATAGGATAGCATTCAACACGCTCGGTTTCGGTACGGTTGGCTTCCTCTCTTACCACAATGTCGGAATACATCTTTTCGCCTCTGAAATGCTGAAAGCTGGTAAATCCGATATAGGGGTTTTGCCCTTCCTCGACCTTATAGCCGAAACGATATGTCTCTTTTAAGCTATTCAAGTTCTTCATTCCTTTCAAATTTAAGTAAAAAAACGGCGGTTGTGCAAACCTCATGGTAAGAACAACCGCACGCTTTTGTTAGGCAAAATTACTTTGCTGCCTCGGTCTTGGAAACGATTTCCTCACCCTTGTAGTAACCGCAAGCCTTGCAAACACGGTAAGCAAGAATGTCTTCACCGCACTGAGGGCACTTTACGATATTGGTGGGAGACACAAGCTCCCAAACGCTGGAACGTCTTTTCATCTTTCTCGAATGAGAAACTTTTCTCTTTGGTACTGCCATTGTTGTAACCTCCTGTTTTGAGCATGCAAACAGCATTCTCAGTATATTTATTATTTTTTATTTTCTTCTGCTTTCATTTGCTCGAGCAATTTGCGTAAAGGCTCAAGTCGCGGGTCGATTTCCTTATGGTCGCATCCGCATTCGCCCTCGTTAAGATTTTTTCCGCACTTCTGGCAAAGTCCCTTGCAATCCTCTCGACAGAGAAAACGCATAGGAAATTCCATTTCAAGCTGTTCATAAAGCTGCGCGTCAAGATCAAGGAAGCCATCCTCGATTATTGCAAATTCGTCAAGCTTGTTTTCATCAAGGTCGCCAAGCATATCTCTCGGGGAGCAGGTTTTCTCAAGGTCAAAGGAAAAGCTGCCGGAAACGGGCGCAAGACAACGGGCACAGGATGCAACGTAGTCTAAAGACGTGGTAAGTGTCAAACGCATATAGCCGGCGGTGTTGGTAATCTCACCTTTAACCTTCATGGGAGAAGGAAAACTTACGCCATAAAGATAACTGGACGTGTCCTCGGAGTCGATATCGAGGGGCAATTCGTAATCGAATGTAAGCAGTCTGTCTCCCGCGAGGAGCGGTCTAAGGTCAAGCTTCACTCGGTATCCCTCCATTTGTTTTGTCGAGTTTGGACACAGTTTAGGCTGCGACCCCAAATTCGCACAATATATTATAAATCACGCACCCCAAAAAGTCAAGAGGTTTTTGAAAGTTTTTTTAAAAGTTTCTTTTTTGTTCAGCATACTTTATATACATACGGTTGATTAGTCGTTTTTAATAGATTTTTTATTTGGATTTTGTGAAATCTTAATGAAATTTTTCAACCTACGTTTTTTAAAAAAACGCCCACTTCTTGACAAACTAAAAATGCGTATGCTATAATGAAGACAAGAAATAGGTAAGCAAGACACTACGACTCGAATACAGGCAGATTTATAAATGATGAAAACGGCGGTGTGACAGAACACCGCCGAATTATTTTGCAAAAATTATTGACAAGAAAACAATTATAATATATAATTGATGTGTTATATATCTATACGTTCACGGAGGAAAGACCTATGATGACAGATATTGAAATTGCGCAGTCCGCAAAACCGAAGCATATTCTTGAAATTGCAAAGGAAGCGGGTGTTGATGAAAAGTATATTGAGCTTTACGGCAGAAATAAAGCGAAGCTCGACCTTTCGCTTCTTACCGATGCTCAAAGTAAACCCGACGGAAAGCTTATTCTCGTTACCGCAATAACCCCCACTCCCGCAGGAGAGGGAAAGACCACCACAACTATCGGTCTTGCTGACGGAATGAAGAGAATCGGCAAATCTGTTGCCGTTGCTTTAAGAGAGCCTTCTCTCGGCCCGGTATTCGGCGTTAAGGGCGGCGC
>JAZTXO010000025.1:0-35661 GCA_045636445.1 Eubacteriales bacterium
AGCCCCCGCCCCAAGGGTTCCCTAAAATGAGCAACGCTCGTTTAAGGGATTGGGTTAAACAAAGGGGCCTTTCTAAAACAGGACGGTTTGAGAAATCAAACCGTCCTGTTGACTTTGATTAGTTAACATGATATAATGAAAATAATTAGGCGGTAAAATATTTAGCCAAATTAATAAGTGGAGGTATCATGTATGAAAAAAATAGTAGTATTAATTTTAGTACTGGTTGGTGTATTGACTTGTCTACTTGTGTTTACAGGATGTGATCCCGATACGCATACGCTTGATACTGATAAATTATTGGCTAACACAGTAAAAGTTGAACTTGTTGAATACAAAAATGAAAATCCAAAACTTATTCAAAATCTCAACGGCAAGAATAAACCCACGTTTGATTTTAACAAGGTAACTCCGATAGCGACACTTGATGATTCTAAAATTGAAGATATTATTAATGATTTAGGAGAATATGGATACCTTTATTGGAATAGAACCTTAAATGAGCCAATTGGCAAAACTCTGATTTTGCATCAAAGCAACGGAGATATGCTTGTTTTGTTTGGTTGTGTTTATGAAAACGAAAAAGGTTCTACGTACTACTACGATGGATGCATTATGTTCGATAAAGACGGAAAGTACATCGAATACATAGGTGATTTTGGCTACGTTGGTATGGAAAATATAGAAGCAAAATATTTCAGCACATCCAACTCGGATACTACACCTTGATTGTATTGGCGAAGATATGGAAATCTTGAAAGACAAGAAATTCTAACTAAATAAAACAGGGCGGTTTGAGTAAAATCAAATCGTCCTTGACTTTTTATAGGGGTGTGGTATAATTAAAGTGTAGATAACTTTTTTTGGAGGATTGGTTTTATGATTAGAAAAATATCTGCTATTTTAATCTGTCTTGCAATTGTATTTTCTTTTGTTGCTTGTAATAACAGTGTCAAATTTACCGAAACCGAAAATAAAACCATAGTCGCCAATGACGGAACTGAATATACTTTTGTCGGTAACGAGGGTAGAGTTTGGTGTTTTGGAGAAACTGAATTTATTGGTCATGTAGCAGGAGAAAAAAACTTCTTTTCTCACCTTACGATGATAATTAAAACAGGAATGTATTCTGTTA
Organism: Eubacteriales bacterium; assembly: GCA_045636445.1. Taxonomy (GTDB): domain Bacteria; phylum Bacillota; class Clostridia; order Oscillospirales; family CAG-272; genus UBA1740. The sequence goes on from JAZTXO010000025.1 coordinate 1,136, forward strand.
ATGGCAGTCAAGATGTTTTAGTTAGATATTTACCCGATAATGAATTTTACTCAATATATGTAAAATCCGATTTACTCAAAACTGAAGTATCACTTGATAATTGCATTAGATTTGAGTTTGTGAAAGGCTCGCCTTCTACTAATACCCAATTTTCTTCCTCACAAAAAGCAATAACAGATTGCGAACAATTTTTATCTGAAATAAGAAACGGAAAAACAGCAAAGGATGCAGGACTATATGAATTGGTAAAGCAACCTGATGGAATGCTTAAAAATTGTTATGTTTACGGCTACTTTTGCGGAGTTGTGCAGGAAGGCATCAATTTGGTTATTCCTTTGCAGGTAATGTCTTTTGATGATAAAGCATATTCAATTAAAATTGATGATATAGAGTATGTTCTACCTGAAGAATGGATAAATGAATCGATTGTTGAATAAAAAGAGTTTAAGAATTCATATACTTCATGTTGACTGTATTGGCGAAGCTATGGAAATTCTTAAAGATAAGAAATTCTAAAATAGCCTCCCTTGTGTAAAGGGAGGTGGATGCCGTAGGCAGACGGAGGGATTGACAATCCCCCACCTGCTAACGCAGGAGCCCCCGCCCCAAGGGTTCCCTAAAATGAGCAACGCTCGTTTAAGGGATTGGGTTAAACAAAGGGGCCTTTCTAAAAAACAGGGCGGTTTGCTTAGTCAAATCGCCCTTTACTTTTTTGCGTGGGTGTGGTATAATTAAAGCAACAGCAGAATTAATCAAAAATAATCTTAAATGAAGCTGCAAAGGAGATTGCGTAATGAAAAACGAAATGTTTTTGCTCAATGACAAAGGTGAGTTGTTTTCCAAAGCCCATCCAATGCATGATTGCTCGTTTACTGCAGCAATTTATGATAACACGCTTGTTTTAGTATTCGATCATTTAGAAGAATACTACGATGGTTCTATTGACGGTCCTAATAATTACTGGTTTGAGAATGTAAGAAAATTAACTATCAAATATCATAACACAGAGTTCGTAAATGTTAGTTTGAAATATGGAAAAAAAGAGAAATATTATGATGATACTGTAGATCTTTTAAATGATAAAGAACTTATAATGTTTGGTTTTTCTGTTGATTGCTTTGATCAAATGACTCTTGATTTTTATGTTTCAATAAAGAAAAAATTGTGGAGTGGAAAGATTGAAATTGCTCCTGAAAAGATAGAGTATATCTGGGAGTAATAATTAAAATACTTCCCCCTGACTGTTTCGGCGAAGCTATGGAACACTTAAAATACAAACATCAACTTTAAGGCGGTATACTATGTCTGATTGGCGACTTAATGGGCAGGAAGAATATTTGCTAAATGCAAAGCTTTATAAGATAACTTTCCCTGAATTTTGGGAAATTGCTTACCGAGATAAAAATGAGTTCTATCAAAATATTGAACAATATGCCAAGTCTTACGTTGAAAGCACCCAAAAAGGATATGAACTCCTTGAAGGGGAAAAAATACAACATTTTTGGCACGAGCATTGTGAATTTTGTTGGGAAAAAGCTATGACCGACGTTCATTGCACATTCTATTGTACCGATGATATGAAATATTGGATTTGCGAAGAATGTTTTAGAGATTTTAAGGAAAGGTTTAATTGGCAGTTACAAGATGTTTGATATTACAGATAACCACGTTCTTGCTGTTTATGAGCGTCTGAAAGATAGATATGATTTGGTTTTGACCACCACTTCGTTACTTAATGAAGGTTTTACCATTGATTGCCACATAATCATCGGTAAAGATCATGGGCAAATAATTCAGTTGTATGCGTGTGAAGAAATGCTTGTAATGGATGTGCTGGATGCCGAGCAAACTATGGGTACACATTGGCACCCCTATGACGTAGATAGAGCGGTGAAAGATATAGCAGATTTTATGGATGGTAAAGCAGATTACAAGCTGGAAAAATTTCCACCGTTGTAAAGTGTGAGATAAAGTACAGTGTTCTAACGATTTGACGATTCTTTTGAATTTTAGGAAACAGAATTTTTTGATTTGAAAATATAATATTACTTTGGGCGGCAGTTTCATTTGTTTGGGTTGCCGCCTTAAAACTGCGGATAATGCAAATTATAGTTTACAAAATTTTCTTGTATTTTATAAAAGCAGAGGTTTTTTCTGTTTTTTAGGAGATTTTTGCTTATTTGTACTTGATATTTTTTTGTTGTATGGTATAATAAAAACAGACGATTATTCCGCCGGAGAAAGGAGCGAAAAAGTGACTTTATACGAAAGAACCAAGCATAAGAAGAAGATTGCGGGAGACGAGCCTATTCTCTACTATTGCAAAGAGGACGTTGATATAAAGCCGGGAAGTGTATGCGGACCGGTTATTCGCGACATTTTCGTGGTAGAGTGCCTTACCGAAGGATATGGAACGCTTTCGGTCAACGGCAACGAATTTAAATTGAAGCCGGGAGATTGCTACGCTCTTTTTCCGGGGCAGGTGACCTATCTTTCTGCCGATCCCGTATACTCCAGAAAGGGATTTTTCTGTATTCTTGGTGGTGCTAGAGTTGGAGAAATACTTACCAAGGCGGGAATCAGCGAAAAAAATCCTTTCGCAAAGGCGGGAGCATTCGAAGTCGTTACCGAAATAATTAAGAAAATGATACTTATAAAGGATGAAAACGGAGTTAGTGCCGAGCTTCAGCGTACAGCCTACGTTTACGAAATTTTATCGGCTTTTATGTCGGGAAAGGGCGCAATTGACGAAAAGGTATGGCTTGAAAAGGCGATAGGACTTTTCGAAGCGGGTTATCAAGAGGATTTAAGCGTTGGTGACGTTGCAAATGCCGTTGGCTTTGACCGCTGCTATTTTTCAACGATTTTCAAGGAATATATGGGCATTTCTCCCCATAAATATCTTACCGGAATAAGGATAGACAAGGCGTGCAAGCTTCTTTGCGAAACCAACACACCGGTTGCAGAAATTTCCGAGAGCGTTGGTATCGAGCCGAGTAACTTTGCAAGAACTTTTAAGGCTGAAATCGGCATTAGTCCTATGCAGTATAAAAAACAGCACGGTAAAAAGTGACTTTTTAAAAAAATATTTCCGAAAAGGACGAAAAATATTAGCAAAACTAATAGCAGGACAAAAACAGGACGGCTTTGAGAAATCGAGCCGTCTTTTCTTTTTTACCGACTGTTTTGATAAAATATCAGTTAAAAAATACACAAAAAAGAAATATAATTCATTGAAAAACAAGAAAAAATGTGTTATCATAAATAAAAATAACAAGGAAGTGAAAATATGAAAAAAGAAATTTCCGAGCTTCTTCGTGAGCTACCCCTTTTTCTTACCCGTGCAGGTTGGACTTATCATCCCCCTACACTGGATGAAAACGGAAGATTTCGCTACGGATTTCCCGAATACGATGCGTTCATTGAAATCTGCCGTAGGTTTTACGATGCGGGAGTCAGAGTTTTTCTTTCCAATCTTCCCGTCGGCTGGATAGACGAGGATACATACGATTTTGCTTCTCTTGACGAAACTCTTGAGCGTCTTTTCCGTGAGCTTCCCGATGCGTACTATATTCCGCGACTTCGCCTTGACCCTCCCTTCGCTTGGATGGAAAAACATCCCGAGGAGGTTTGCGTTTTTGAGGGAGAGTCAACCGACTGCGAGGTCGTAAGAGAGCTTGTAAAGGCACAAAATGTAAACAATACTTATGATATGAGTGCAGAACCGCGTCCGAATGGGCTTCAGCCTCTTCGCTTAAATGCTCCGATAGGACTTCAAAGCTTCTCGTCAAAAAGGTGGCTCGAGGATGCTATAAAAGCTCTTGAAGCGGTGCTGAACCATATAATGAGTGGCCCGTACAGAGAGCGATTCGTAGGCTTCCATATATGCTTTGGCGGCACGTGTGAGCTTCTTCATTGGGGCAACGGCGGCGACCGTATAGGCGATTTTTCAACAAAGCATACCGATGCTTTTTACGAGTGGGCGGTAGCTAAATACGGTTCTTTGGCGGCTCTTTCAGATGCTTGGGATATGCCGGGATTAAATCGTGAGAGCTTTGCTGTTCCCGGAGCTGCTTTAAGATTCAGAAAGCCGAAAACTCTTTCGGAGTTTTACTTTACCGACGGCAACGGATGTCGGGTTAGAGATTATGAGCTTTTCCATAGTGAGAGCATTGCCGAAGCTTTTCTTGCCTTGGCAAATAAGGCAAAGGAGATGTGTCCCGACCTTGCCGTAGGCGTATTTTACGGTTACGAGGGCTACGGTCACGAGCATCTTGACAAAATTCTTTCCTCGGATTGCGTGGATTACCTTTCAGCTCCCAAGCTTTACGATGATCCAACCCCCGGCGGCAGAGGCGGAAGCGTAGCTAAAATTGCATCCGTAATGAATAAAAAGCTTTGGATAGAGGAAGTAGACAACCGTCCGCATACCGCATGGGATCCTCGAAAGTTTGCCTCTCACGTGAACGTTGAACCTGCAAGAAATTTGAAGGAATCGGCTAACGTTCTTTGGCGGGAAATGTGTAAATTAGAGCAGGAGAGAGCATCTTTTTGGTGGATGGATCAGGGAGATGCAAAGCACCGTTGGTATGATTCCGATGAGCTTATGGCGGTTATAGAGGATATGGTCAAGGTGCATAAAGGCTTGTATAACGCAGTGCCCAAGGATATTGCCGAAGTTATTGTAATCAGCGATACAGACGCAAATTATTACGGCGGCAGACGTATTTTCCCCGAGGTGCGAAGAAGGCTTCTTTTATCGGGTGTACCGTTCCACGAATACAGAATGAGTGATATTGATTCTCTCGATCTCTCGCCTTATAAGCTCTTGATATTTACGTCGCCTCAGCTTGTGTCAAAAGATGCTTTTGAAAAAATTCGAAGCAGAATATCTTCAGAATGCGTCGTGTTGTTCACCGAGCTTCCGGCTGTTTGCGCAGGGGAGCTGTCTCTTGCCCGTTCTGCGGAAATTTTAGGTATAGAGCCTTGCTTTGACGAAGAGAATTGCTTTGTATCATTTGCTGACGGAAAGGGCGGATTCTTGCGGAAAAACGGAAAGGTTTATCTTTCGCTTGACCCCAATTTCGTGCTTGATTCGTTTGATGAAGCAGCCGATTCGGCAAAGCTCAAACGGTATATTTCGGGCAGAGGAGTTGTTCACGGCAACGATCTTATTTTCGGCGTTTTTGCAACGAAAGACGAGGGAATAGAAAAATGCCGTCTCCCCGAAAAGTCGGATTGGTACGAATGGTTCAGCGGCAGGATATATACCGATACCGATGAAGTCGAGATCGGTCTTTCTCCCAAAGGGGCTGCCGTTTTTATCCGTTATTCTCTTTGGAATGAAATTCAAAACAACAAATTTTAATAAATCTATTGAAATTTTCCTTGATTTCGTTTATAATATTGTTTTATAAAACGAAAAAAACAGAGGTTTCCAATGTACAAAATAGTCAGAAAAAAATCGCTTAATCCAACCGTTACTATGATGGATATTGAAGCCCCTCTTGTTGCTAAAAAGGCAGAGGCGGGACAGTTTATAATTCTTCGTGTTGACGAGGAGGGTGAGCGTATTCCCCTTACTGTTGCAGGTTACGACAGAGAGCGTGGAACTGTTAAAATAATATTCCAGATAGTCGGAGCGACCACCGCAAAGCTCAATCATAAAAACGAGGGCGAGTATATTTCGGATTTTGCAGGCCCTCTCGGTCTGCCTACCGAACTTAAAGGACTTTCGGAGGTATGTATCGTTGGCGGCGGCGTAGGCTGTGCAATAGCTCTTCCCGTAGCTCAGGCATTGAAAGAAAGAGGAGCTAAGGTTACTTCGATTATCGGCTTCAGAAACAAGGATTTGCTTATTCTTGAAGATGAATTTAAAGCCGCCTCCGACGAGCTTTTCGTTATGACCGACGACGGCTCTTACGGAAGAGAGGGCAACGTTTGTCTTCCTCTTAACGAAATGTTTTCCGAGGGCAGAAAATTCGACAAGGTTATAACCATCGGCCCGCTTATTATGATGAAATTCGTTGTGGAAGCCACAAGACCTACTGCAATTCCTTGCGACGTGTCTATGAATCCCATAATGATTGACGGTACGGGAATGTGCGGCGGTTGCCGACTTACTCTTAACGTAGACGGCAAAAAGGTAACCAAGTTCGCTTGCGTTGACGGCCCTGATTTCAACGGCTACGAGGTTGATTTCGACGAGGCTATGTCCAGAGGCAGAATGTACGCTGATTTTGAGCGTCATGCTTATGAAAAAACCTGCAATCTCTTCAACAAGGAGGAAGTGTGATGGCTAATATGTCTTTAAAGAAAAATCCTATGCCTACCCAAGAGCCATCTGTCAGAGCAGGTAATTTCTACGAGGTTGCAACCGGCTATACCGAGGAAATGGCAATAGACGAGGCTCTTCGCTGCCTTTCCTGCAAAAATATGCCCTGCGTTTCGGGCTGTCCGGTAAATATCCGTATTCCCGAATTTATTTCTAAAGTTAAGGAAGGGGATTTTGAGGGAGCTTACAAGATAATTTCCACAACCTCGACTCTTCCCGCCATCTGCGGCAGAGTTTGTCCCCAGGAAACTCAGTGTGAATCCAAGTGCGTAAGAGGAATCAAGGGCGAGCCCGTAGGTATCGGCAGACTTGAAAGATTCGTTGCCGATTGGCATAACGCTCACAGCGACGAGATTCCCGAATGTGCCGCCCCTAACGGACATAAGGTTGCAATTGTCGGCTCTGGCCCTTCGGGACTTACCTGTGCCGGCGACCTTGCAAAGCTCGGATACTCGGTTACTGTTTTTGAGGCTCTTCATACCGCAGGAGGTGTGTTGGTTTACGGAATCCCCGAATTCCGTCTGCCCAAGAGCATTGTAAAAAAAGAAGTCGAAAACCTTAAGAAAATGGGTGTCGACGTGGTTACGAACGTCATTATCGGCAAAACGCTTACCGTTGACGAACTTTTCGAGAGTGGATATGAGGCTGTGTTTATCGGCTCGGGTGCGGGACTTCCTAACTTTATGGGTATTCCCGGTGAATCCTACAAGGGCGTTTACTCGGCAAACGAGTTCCTTACAAGAAGCAATCTTATGAAGGCTTATCTTGACGATCCCGACACTCCCATTATGAAGGGCGGCAAAGTTGCTGTCGTCGGTGGCGGAAACGTTGCTATGGACGCGGCAAGAACCGCGCTCCGTCTTGGTGCGGAAAAGGTGTATATCGTTTACCGCCGTTCTATGGACGAGCTTCCCGCAAGACGCGAGGAGGTCGAACACGCAGAGGAGGAGGGAATCGAATTCCATCTTCTTTGCAATCCTACGGAAATTCTCGGTTATGAAAATCCGAACGACAAAAGAGACCCGAAAAACGGCTTTGTTACAGGTATGAAGTGTGTCAAAATGGAGCTTGGCGAGCCTGACGAGCGAGGCAGACGTCGCCCCATTGAAATTCCGGGCAGCGAGTTTGTTTTGGAGCTTGATGCGGTTGTTATGTCCATAGGTACTTCTCCCAATCCTCTCATTAAATCTACCACCGACGGTCTTGACGTAAATGCCAAAGGCGGTATAATAGTTAATGAAGGCGGAGCTACCACAAAAGACGGTGTGTTTGCAGGCGGTGATGCGGTTACGGGCGCTGCAACCGTTATTTCTGCTATGGGTGCGGGAAAAATTGCAGCCAAGTCTATTGACGAGTATCTTACATCAAAAAAATAAAGTTATATTCTCCCTACATTAACTTGTAGGGGGATTTTTTTACTGTTTGGCAAGTATGCACAAAAAAACAAAAACTTTTTGTCAACTATTAACCAACGAAGGTCTAAAAAGTGCACAATAATCCATTTTAATGTAAAAAGATAATAAAATATACCAATTTGCAGTTGAAAAGTCCACCAATTTTGTTGCAAATTAGTTAAATAATCTATTTACAAATCGCAAAGGTTTGTGCTAAAATATAGTTGAACGAAAAGTTTTGCATTGTTGATTGGTTTGCACTTTTCGATTGGAACAAATACTTTTTCTTGGAAAGGAAGGTTTATGAAAAACAAGAATAAGCTTCCGTACGACAGCCCTCTTATGGAAGTAGAAAAAATGAAAGCCGCCGACGTAATTCTTACTTCGGGTAAATTCGAACCGGATTATGAGTCTGACGGTTGGACTTAATCGCAAAACAATCTATTAAAACAATAAAACGTGAAAGGTATTTTGAAAATGAAACAGAAGAATTTTGCTAAAATTTTAATGCTCGTTCTCCTCGCAAGCGTTGTGATGTGCTCAACTATGATCTTTGCGGGTGCAGAGGGTGAACAAACAACTCCCACCATTATCGGTAAAAACGTTGAGTACACCGATAAAATGTCTATAATGATTGCAGTTGATTCTGCAACCGTTGATGCCGACGCAAAGCTTGTTGTTACTGCTCCTAACGGAAGCGAAGCTACTTACTATAACTACGAAGTATCTACCGATTCCGGAGTTGCAGGCGCTTACGTATTTACCGTTGACGGTATTCCCGCAAGTGCAATCGGCGATGAATTCACTTTCACCGTAAAGTCGGGCGATAAGGAAAGCCTTCCCTTTACTTATTCTCTTGCAGAGTATTTCTATGAGCGTCTTTATTCTGACGGATTCGCTACCGCTACCGAAGGTAGAGATGCTGCCAGAAAGACCTTCTATGAGAGCTATCTTGCAAACGGCGCAGCAGCTCAGGAACTCTTCCGTAACTACGATAAAAGCGGCAATTACGTTGGCGGTACTACTCTTGTAACCGATTACACCGTTCTTGCAGTTGAAAAGGGTACTCTTGCAAACGGTAAGGAAGTAATACTCTCTACCGAAGCAATCACCTCTACCGTTTCCGCTAACGCGGCTCTTGCAGCAGATAAGTCCTTCACAGGCAAGTGGACAGTTACCACCTACGGTGAAACCGAAACCGCTGTTACTATTGCAAATGGTGAAGAGGCTTCGGCAGTGGCAGGTGAAGTTACCGTTGCAACTCCCGTGTATAGTGATGCTACCGGTGATTTCTATAAGAATGATGCGATAGCAGGTAAGCGTTATGATTACGATACGGACGGTACGAAGCTCTTTGGCGTAGATAACGCTAATTTCGCTACAACTGAGATTGCAAACGGAAGCCTTGTATTCTCTAGAAAACCGGGCACCGAAGGAGAAGCGTATATCAATTTCTCTGATCTCAATTCGAAGAATAATGTATTCGTATTCGAGGCAGATACCAGATTCAGCGGATTTAGCAAAGGCACAACCGTTATAAAGATCAGATTCCAGCTTGGCGGAATTGATGAGCAGATTAATATTCAGCACAGTGGAAGCACTATCACAATTGCGGCTGAAAGCGGAACCGGCTCTGTTAAGATTTCCGAAAACGAGTGGTGTAATATTAGATTTGAGCTTAATATTACAGATAGAACCTATAATATCTTTGTAGATAATGAATACAAAGGCACTATTAAAAGCAATCGTACCAATACCGGCGGTTCTGCGCGTGTTCTTTACTATCTCCTTAAGGACGGTTTCGACGGTGTCATTGAATTCGACAATATTTACTACGGCTTCGTAGCAGAAGGAACTGCTATTCCTCAAAACTAATATAATTTAATAAAATCTATTTTCATCCGTCCGCCTCGCGGGACCGAGTGCGGTCCTTCTAGCGAGGCGGACACAATATTTTTTAAGGTGAATCCTATGACTAAACAAGAAATCGAAATCAAATGGCAGGCTCTTAAAGAGCATTTTGACCAAAGAGGTGCTGACGGTGCGGCAGTAGTAGCCGCTTTTAAGGAAGTGTACTCTATGTACACAGATGCTATTCCCGCTTGGCTCGGTGGACTTTACGATCACAAAACGGGCGGATTTTACTATTCAAATTCCGCAAGAGATAACGAGCCGTTTCTTCCTGATATAGAAAGTACAAATCAGGCACTTAATTTGCTTATGAATTCGGGTATGATAAGTTCATTTGAGCAGCTGCCAAAAGCTATGAGAGATAAAATGGCAGAGTACGTTTGCTCGCTTCTCGATCCCGATGACGGATATATATATCACCCCCAGTGGGGAAAGGATATTTCGGATTCAAGGAGAGGAAGAGATCTTGCTTGGGCTGTCGATATGTCGAGAAAGCTTAATTTCACTCTTCCGTATCCTACCGCTAACGATAGGCTGAAGGCTCTTGCTGCAGCGAAAACGGAGGAGGAAAAGAAGGCGGCGGCAACAGTTCTCCCCGATCATCTTACCTCTAGAGAGAAGTTTATCAGCTATCTTGAGGGCTTTGACTGGATAAACAATTCCTACTATGCAGGAAATACCGTAGCCGCCCAGGGTAGACAGATAATTGCGGCAGGACTTACAGACACCTGCGTTGAATATCTTAATAAATTCCAAAATCCGAAGAATGGATATTGGAGTGAAAAGTCGGATATGCACTATGGAGTTAACGGTTTCTTAAAGATAACCGCCTTTTACATAGACGCGGGCGCACCCATAAATATGGCGGAACTTGCGGCAGATTCGACTATCGCTCTGCTCGCATCCGATGAGATAGGCACTACCGTTTGCCATCTTTACAACTGCTATTTCGCTTTGTATAATATTCTTCGTTCGCTTCGTAAGGTAGGCGATAACGAAACCGCAGACAGAGTTGCTGCAAAGCTTCTTAAGGTTGCTCCCGAAGCAATTCGCGCGGCAAAGTTCAAAACCCAGGTGTTCAAAAAGGCAGATGGTGCTTTCTCCTATCACAGAGACTGTTCCGCATTTAAGTCACAGCAGGCTTGGGTTGCAATACAGGACACTCCCGAAAGCGACGTTAACGCAAGTGTTCTTTGCACTTCGGGACTTATCAACAATATCTATCAAGCATTTGATGCAATGGAAGTTAAGGTTCCTATCTTTGCCGATGAGGACTTTGAAATTTTCCTTGCTAATTTAAAGCTTGACTAAATAAGAAGGGAGAAAATATGAAAAACATTTCCAAAAAGCTTTTAGTAATTTTGTTTGTTATGATTTTCGCTTTGTCGGCGTTTGCTTCCTGTAAATCAAAGGACAGTGGAAATAGCTCCGATAATAACGCAAACAATAGCGATAATATCGGAAACAATAACGCCAACTCGACAAAACCCGAGGGGAACTTTATTCTCGCAAAGGGTGAGAGTGTAGCGGTTGTAGTTAAAGAAGGGGAGAATATTCCCGACGTGCTTTACGATGCAATCGTTGAAATAACCGAAAAGACTCCACTTACTGTATACGATTCCTCTCCCGAAAATGCTCATGAGATAGTAATAGGCGAAAGTAATCGCAGCGTTTCTTCCAAAGCGTATCGTAAGCTTGAGAACGCACTTGCAAGTAATACCAGCGAGGTTGCCGCAGGATATTCTATATATTCAAACGGAAATTCTATCGGTGTCGCATATGATACCGAAATTTCCCTTGACCTTGCTCTGGAGGTTCTTGTTAGCGAGGTTCTTAAAGCTGATTCAAAGGGCGTTGTAAGAGTTGCCGCAGGTGAAGACTATACCGACTCTTACGACCTTTACGCAAAGTATGACGAGCTTTCCGCCGAGATAAGAAATAAGGATTTTGAAATTCTTGAAAATCGTATCAATAGCCTTGGCTATGACGGAAAGGCTATCGTGAACTCGGTAAAGCAGCTATATTCCCTCTATTCTCCCAAGGCTTATATCTGGCTTGCTAACCTTTACGACCCCGATACCGGAGGATTCTATTACTCTGTTTCGGCTCGTGAGACTGTAGGCTTCCTTCCCGATATTGAATCTACCAACCAGGCTATGAGCTTTATTATGGGAACGGGAATGCAGTCCAAATTGAGAGAAAATCTTCCCGCTGAAATTAAAAATCAGATTATATCCTTTGTTCAGGGACTTCAAAGCTCCGAGGATGGTTACTTCTATCATCCCCAGTGGGCTGAGCTTGAGACTACCGATAACAGAAGAGGACGCGACCTTACTTGGGCGGAAAATACGCTTGCTACCCTTGGTGCAAGGCCTCTTTACAATACTCCAAACGGAATGAAGGGTACTCTCGGCGCTCCCGGTCAGAAATCGGAGACGGCGTTGACCTCGTCCTTCAGAACCTCGGTTACAATGCTTGTATCTAAGGTTACTCCCGCGGCTGCAGAACATCTTTCAAGTGAAGAAAAATTCCTTGAATATCTTAATAAATTCGATTGGAAATCCAGCTCCTACGGCCCCGGTAACACCATAGCAGCTCAGGCAAAGCAGATAAAGGCTGCCGGACTTATGGACGTTTGTATTGGCTTCCTTAATAAGCTTCAGAATCCCGAAACAGGTATGTTCGAGAGCTTTGTTCCCGGTTATAGCGACGAGGCGGTTAACGGCTTCCTTAAGGTGAGTGCTGTATACATTGAGGGCGGATACGCTATTCCTTACGCGGATAAGGCGGCAAAGACCTGTATTGACACTCTCACCTCCGAGACTCCCGCAGGTACTGTATGCTGGGTTTATAACGTATGGTTTGCTCTCGGTAACATTATTAGTTCGCTTAACGGCTCCGACGCAAGTGAAAACGATAAGGCACTTGCCGAAGAAATTCGCGACGAGCTTCTTACCAATGCCGCAGAGTATATCAAAATATGTGCAGAGAAGTACGCTCCGTTCCTTAAGGATGACGGCTCCTTCTCCTTCACTCCCAAGGCAACCTCTTCACTGTCCCAGGGCATGCCCGTTGCAATCCAGGGTACTAACGAGGGCGACGTAAACGCTACCAATATTTCTATATCCGGTGTTGCAGGCTATCTCTTTGGTGCTCTCGGATTAAGAGCGTATGAGCCATCCATATACACTAAATATGACTGGCTGAAGTTCAGAGATACCCTCAGCTCTATGGGTAGCATTATAAAGACGAAGTTTAATATGTACAATGCGGCTGACTTCGAGGACGTAAGCATTTACGACGTATTTACTTCTTCAAGCTATACTGAAATCGGTGCAGATCCCGAGAATCTTGAAAACAACAAGTTTGCCTACGCCTACATAACCGATGACCATGATAACAAGGTTCTTCACTTCGGTAAGCTTAACGAGGGATTTGAGGCATACGTTGGTAAGGATGCGACAGGATTCAGCGGTAAGAAGTACACTCTTGAGCTTAAAATGAAGTATCTTGGCGGTACTGCCTCCACTACCGACCCCTGGAACGCAAGACTTGCAATGTATGGCAACGGCGGAAGATTCTGGACTATCCTCTTCTATCCTCTTGCAGACGGCAGACTTGCTCTTGGCAGCAGAACTGCTCCCGTAGCAATTCTTAATCCTGACACCTGGTATACTCTTACCTTTGAATATTTTGCAGATGATGACGTATGTCAATTCTACGCAAACGGCACTCATATAGGCAAGGCGGGTACTGTCGATACTTCAAAGAAGGATAGCTCTTACGCAAGAGCGCTCTTTGAGCTTAGAAATCAGGGTACGGCTTCCTTCTACTTTGACGATATTCTTGTAAAGAAAGAGGATGAAGCATACGTTGAGCCGCCTCTTGATATAGGCGACGCAACCGGTGACTTCTATAAAGATGCCGAAAACAAGGGTACAAGAAAGGACTATGACGCAATGTTTGCGACTGTTCCCAATCTTGCATCCGGTCCCGCTTTCTCAAGTCTGAATATAGTTGACGGCAACCTTGAGTTCAAGAAACTGAACGGTGACGGTGAATCCTACATTCAGTGGGACGTTCCGGCAAATTCAACCTTTACGACTCCTGTTCTTGTTGTTGAAAGCGATATTAAGTTTTCCGGACTTACCGCTGCAAACTTCGGTAAGATAAGACTTTACTCGAAGGATAAGGAAATAACCTTCACAACTACTCTAAAAGACGGTATCGTAACCATAACTCCCATGAGTGGCACGAACACTCTTGGTAAGAAGGTTGAGATTCCCGTTGACGAGTGGCACAATCTTAGATTTGAGGTTGATTACACCTCTTCGACAATTCACGTATTTGTTGATAATATTCATATTAATACCTGGACTAACGTTACCTTTAACAATGCTTCGGGTTCAAGAAAGATACTTGTTTATCTCTATAAGGCGGAAGCCTCGGGTGCTATCCTTATGGATAACCTCTTCTACGGACTCGTAGAGGACGGAAGCTTTGAAACGGTTCTTCCCGACGATTCCGAAGAGCCTGAAGAGCCCGAAATAGTTCTTCCTCCCGTAGTTACCGGAACAGAGAACAACGGCAACGGTTCGTATTATTCGGGTGCTTTGACCGGCATCAGCGGTGTAACAAAGGATTATTCCTCCGGCACAGCTCCGAAGCTTGAAGTTCCTGCAAGCAGAGTTGCTTCTGCGGTTACTGAAATAGCAGACGGTGTTCTTAAATATTACAAGACAAATACCGATAACGAAGAATATTTCATCAATACCTATGATGCTCTTCCTACTCTTACTAACGGAGTTGCTATCTGGGAAGCAGACCTTCAGTTCGGTAATGCGACAGAGGGTAAACTCGGCAGATTTACCATTTGTGTAAACGGTTTTGAGGTAGTTATCGGTCTCCATGTAGGTAAGGATGGAAAGGTTTACTTCGGTACCGAACATAATGCTTGGGTTGACTCTCCCGCACTTGACGCAGGTAAGTGGTATAACGTAATATTTGAGTATTACTACCACGAAACCACCGCGGCAGGCGCAAACGGCGTAGTGAAGGTATATCTGAACAACGAATTTGCTTGTACAATGACAGGCGTTGGCGTTAATTCCAGAAGCTGGACCAATGTACGTAACCTTATGTACCTCGCAGGCGCGCAGAAGAGTGCATACCTGTTCGTTGATAATCTCTACCTCGGCTTTGCCGATATGGAAAGAACTCCGGATCCCGAGCCTGTAGAGGACGCAACCGGTGACTTCTATCTTTCCGAAACCGCAGGAACTCGCGTAGACTATGAAGACAAGGCGACGACACTTCCCCTTAACGGATTAGGCGGTATGACCGATGCAACAATCACCGACGGAACACTTGTTTTCTCTAGAATCCCGGATACCGAGGGTGAGGGTTGGCTTCGTTGGAATGTTACCGCTGGAACGAACAATATCTTCGTTTTTGAAACCGATATTAAGTTTGGCGGATTTACAAGAGACGGTGCAATAATTAAGATACTTCTTCAGTTTAGCGGCATTGATGAGCAGCTGACTATTGAGCACGGCGGCGATAACATTAAGATTATGTTCGCTTCCGGTACAGGCACTGTAATTGTTGAAGAAAACAAGCAAATGAATCTTCGCTTTGAGCTTGACATAGCTGAAAGAAAGCTTAACGTATTCGCTGATAACGAGTATCAAGGCACACTTGAAAGCACGTCTACCAAAACCCAAACTTCCTACAGCCGCTTTATGTTCTATCTTCTTAAGACCGGATATAACGGTACTGTAGAGTTTGATAACATCTATTACGGCCTTGTAGAGAAGGGCAGTGAGCTTCCCGCAGCTCCCGTAGAGGATGCAACCGGTGACTTCTATCTTTCCGATAAGTCGGGTGTTAGATTCGATTATGAAAATTCTGCGACCGTAGTTCCTTCATTCAGCGGCAGCGATGCTTCGCTTAAGGTTGCAGACGGTGACCTGGTATTTGGCAGAGTCAGTGCTGATACCTATGCAGATTCCGGATTCCAGGCATTCGTGGTTAATTCCTTCTCCGGACTTACTACACCCGTCTTTATCTTTGAGATGGATGCTAAATTTGAAGGCTATTCTGCGGCAAAGACCGACGTTGCAGGCTGGATTAGGCTCTTCTCTAACGACTGTGAGATAAGAATTCTTGTTTACCACGACGGTGACAATATCGTTCTTACTGCAGAAGGCGGCACAGGCTCGGCAACCATTACCGAGGGCGAATGGCACAATATTCGCTTTGAGATCGACTACGAGAATAACAAGGTTTATATCTACGTAGATAACGAGCTTGCAGGTGCTACCGAGAATCCTACAGTGAGAGTTGCAAACAATTCAAGAAAAGTAATGTTCTACTTCTGCACTGCTGAAACTACCGGAACTATGTACCTTGATAACTTCTATGCGGGCGTTCTCGAGGACGGTAGCTTCACTCCTCCCGCAACAGGAGAGCCTGATGATGAAACCACTCAGCCCGAAACTCCTGCGACAGGCAAGGGAAGCGGTGTTTACTATAACGATCAGTCGGTAATCGGCGACCGTTATTCATATGATGCATCTGATGATGTAGCTCCTACTATCGGAAGCGGTTCTGCACATTGTACCTCGGAGATTTCCGACGGAGTAGCGGTGTTTAAGAAGACTACTAATGATGCAGAGTCGTATTTGCAGTTCAGCAAGAGTGTAACAAGCGATAACTGGAAGGCTGAAAATTACTGTACGGTTATAGAGTTTGATTACAAGCTTGATACCGCGTCAGTGATTTCCGCTTACTATCATCACCGCTTCAGACTCGATTCCAGCGACTATCTTGATCTCTATCTTAACAGTGACGGAAAGACCTATTCTATAGGCACGAAGGATACCGCAGCTATCGAAGCCGGAAAGTGGCACAACGTAAGATTTGAGATATACTTTGTCGAGGATTCGACTAACGGAAACCGCGAATACGCAAAGGTTTATATCGATAACGAGTATGCAACCACAAAACAGCTTGCTACCGCGAGTGGATATAACGGCAGACTTCTCGTTTATCTTGCAAAGCAGATTACGGTCGATACTACCGTTGTTAATATCGACAATATGTTCTTCGGTCATATTGACAAAGAATACGTAGAAGAAACTGCTAACTGATAAAACCAAAAAATCCCTCACTCCTTTCGGGGTGGGGGATGATTTTTACGAAATAATTCTAAGATTGCATAGAAAGACAAAAATAGATATATAGAAGGACAAAAAAACGGGCAGCCCAAATTAACATCTGTGCTACCCGCTAAATTATTTCATTTTTCGGCGTCAAAGCCTCTTTTAAAACATTTCATAATTCAAATTATCTATGTATTCGCGTTCGAATTTTTGTGATAACCTTTAACTTCCTCGGTATAAAGTACCGTACTTTTTGTATTCTGCTTTTGCAGATTTAATTCTTTGTTTGATTATCACTGCCTTTATATTTCGTTTTTAGATACCCGCCGCAATGCACAAAACACGCGCTATTTTGTCATTCTCATAACGACGGGTTATAAAGTGGAAAGGTTCTTCGTGATTCTGCATTGGCGTATCCTCCGTTTCTTTAATTGAGCCTTGGTTTAACCTTTTTTGTTAACCTTACTTTCTTTCGTTTTTAACTTTTGTTATTTTGTTTTGTTGTTTTGGTTTTCCTTGGCTTCTTGCACTTTAAATATATCATATTCTTTTTCGTTTGTCAATGGTTTTTTGAAAAATATCCAAAGTTTTTTGAAAAATATTTTTAATGTTATACAAAATGCACATATTTTTACAATAAAATATGTTTTTTATAAACAAAAAGCGTTTGCTCACGTGTAATGAACAAACGCTTTCGTTATTCGAAATCGAAAGTTAAACTCTCAAGTTCTCTTCGGGACTCGGAAGATGGGCAGACTGTCTTATAATGGTAAGAGGCGCATCTCCGCTGACGAATTCTTTAGTTATGATAATCTTTTCAACGTTGGTTTCCGAGGGGAGAGAATACATAGGCTCAAGCATAATCGACTCAAGTATTGAACGAAGTCCTCTTGCGCCGGTTTCCCTCTCAACTGCCAGGTGAGCAATAGCTCGGAAAGCTTCTTCCTCAAATTCAAGCTCAATTCCGTCCATTTTAAGAAGCTTCTGATACTGCTTAAGAAGTGCATTCTTCGGCTCTTTTATAATTCTTATCAATGCTTCCTCGTCAAGATTGTCGAGAGAAACGATTACCGGAAGTCTACCAACAAGCTCGGGAATAATGCCGTATTTTACAACGTCGTGGGCAATAACGTCCTTGTAAACGCCCTTTTGCACCTTTTCTTTCTTGGTCTGCTTTGCGGTGTTGAAGCCTATCTGCTGATTTCCCTTGCGGTTTTCAACGATTGCTTCAATTCCGTCAAATGCTCCGCCGCAAATGAAAAGAATGTTTTTGGTGTTTATCTGTATAAACTCCTGATTGGGGTGCTTTCTTCCTCCCTGGGGCGGAACGTTGGCAACAGTGCCTTCAAGAATTTTAAGAAGAGCCTGCTGAACACCCTCACCCGAAACGTCACGGGTTATGGAACGGTTTTCGCCTTTACGGGCAATCTTGTCTATCTCGTCAATATAAATTATACCGTGCTCTGCACGCTCAACGTCGTAGTCAGCCGCCTGAATAAGTCTAAGCAATATGTTTTCAACGTCCTCGCCTACGTATCCCGCCTCGGTAAGAGTGGTTGCGTCGGCAATCGCAAAGGGTACTTTAAAGCTTTTTGCAAGAGTTTGCGCAATATAGGTTTTACCAACACCCGTAGGGCCTAAAAGAAGCACGTTGGATTTTTGTATCTCAACACCGTCGTCTGCGGTATCGTTTACAAGCTTCTTTGATTTTTTGCGGTTCTTTTCTTCCTCTTCAAGAGTGAGAATTCTCTTGTAATGGTTGTATACCGCAACCGAAAGCGCAAGTTTTGCCTGATCCTGACCGATAACGTGTTCGTCGAGCATTGCCTTTATATCCTTGGGGCGGGGAAGAGTGTCAAAACTCAATTCCTCTGCTTCCTCCGTCGCCTCAAGGCTTTTCAGATGCTCTTCAATAAAGTCGGAGCAAAGCTCAATGCAGCTATCGCAGATGTAGGTTTTTCCGTCTCTTGCAGGGATAAGAAAAGAAACGTTCTCTTCGCTTCTGCCGCAAAAGGCGCATTCGCGTAAAACTTCCTTTGGTGTATCAGACATATCTTAAAGTTCCTTTTTGGTAATAACCTTGTCAACAAGACCGTATTCAAGAGCCTCTTGCGCAGTCATAAAGTTGTCACGCTCGGTGTCATTTTCAATAGTTGTCAAGGGTTTGCCGGTCTGGTCTGCAAGAATCTGATTAAGCTTCGCTCTGATGCGGAGAATGTGGTCGGCATGAATCTTAATGTCACTTGCCTGACCCTGCATACCGCCAAGAGGCTGGTGAATCATAACCTCGGCGTTGGGAAGAGCATATCTCTTGCCCTTTGCTCCGCTGGAGAGAAGAAACGCGCCCATAGAAGCCGCCATACCTACGCAAATGGTAGATACGTCGCACTTGATGTAATTCATTGTGTCGTAAATCGCCATTCCTGCGGAAATAGAGCCGCCGGGGCTGTTAATATAAAGATGTATGTCCTTGTCAGGGTCTTGCGCCTCAAGATAAAGAAGCTGCGCTACTACCAATGATGCGGTTACGTCGTTTACCTCGTCGGAAAGAAAGATTATTCTGTCGTTTAAAAGTCTTGAATAAATATCGTAGGAGCGTTCGCCTCTGGAGGTCTGCTCTACGACAACTGGAACGAGTGCCATAATTTTTTCCTACCTTTATTTATATTTTAATAAACAGCCGACAGTCCCTGATCTTTGACCGTCGGCTGACTTATATTTAGTTAATTACTCTGCCTTAGGCTCTGCCTTTTTCTTTGCGGTAGAGGTTTTCTTTGCAGCGGGCTTCTTTGCAGGAGCTTCTGCGGGAGCTTCAGCATCAGCGGGAGCTTCAGCCTTCTTCTTGGGAGCTGCCTTCTTCTTTGCGCTAACCTTTGCGTTGTCCTTAACGAACTTCATAGCTGCGCCAACAAGCATATCAGCCTTGATGTCCTCGGAAGCGATCATTCCCTTAACCTGCTCAAGCTCTACGCCATAAGCCTCGGAAATTCTCTTGTACTCGCCCTCGATCTCCTCATCGGAAACCTGAAGATTTTCAAGAGAAGCGATCTTCTCAAGAGCAAGACGCATCTTAACCTGCTTTTCAGCCTGGGGTCTCATCTGCTCTCTGAGAGCCTCGAGAGTAAGACCTGTGTACTTGAAGTAAGTAGAAAGATCAAGACCGTTCTGGCGAAGACGGTTATCGTAGTCGCGAACGAAGTTCTCGGTCTCTGCTGCGAACATAGGCTCGGGAATCTCGGCAACGAGCTTCTCCATAAGAGCCTCTGCAAGAGCGTTTTCAACCTCTGCGTCAGCCTTATCTTCGTTTCTCTTTACCATTTTAGCCTTAATGTCGGCTTTATATTCATCAAGAGTGTCAAATTCGGAAACGTCTTTTACAAATTCATCGTCAAGTGCGGGAAGCTCCTCAACCTTAAGAGCGTTAAGCTTGGTCTTGAATACAGCAGCCTTGCCTGCAAGCTCCTTTGCGTGGTACTCCTCGGGGAAGGTAACGTTAACGTCAAACTCCTCGCCGATAGCCTTTCCTACGATCTGCTCTTCAAAACCGGGAATGAAAGCGCCGGAGCCGAGAGTAAGGTCGTGACCTGCGCCCTTGCCGCCGTCAAATGCAACACCGTCAACAGAGCCTTCGTAGTCGATATTTGCAATATCGCCCATAGCAGCGCATCTGTCGGTTACGTCAACAGTTCTTGCATTTCTCTTTCTTGCGTTCTCAACCTCTGCGTCAACGTCTGCATCCTTAACAGCGTCAACCTTCTTGGTAACTTCGATGCCGGTATAACCCTCGATAGTAACCTCAGGCTTAACGAAACCAACTGCCTTAAGAACGATATCGCCCTCGTCGGAAACGAGATCGAACTGTGGCTGACCTACGATGTCAAGACCTGCTTCCTTAACAGCCTCTTCAAAGGCGTCGGGAATACAAGCGTTGATAGCATCCTCAAACCAGATGCCCTTGCCGTAATACTTTTCGATAATTGCCTTGGGTGCTTTACCCTTTCTGAAGCCGGGAATGTTAATAGACTTAACGTTCTTCTTATATGCTTCGTTTTCTGCTTTCGCGTAAATCTCTTTGCTTACGGAGAATTCCATTACGAAACCGGACTTCTCGGTAAGTTCCTTTTTAATAAGGCTCATTTCTTTTCCTCCAAGAGAAACATTTATTTTATTTTTTATTTAAAACTAATATTTAACCACATCATTGTACAACAAAAAATAAAATTTGTCAAGATGTCTAAAGAATTTTTATAAAATTCGTCACTATTTCACTATTTTTGGGATGAACTTCAAGTAATCGGCAGACACAATGCTCATTTCCATTCCCTCGTAGATGAAGGATGGCGGAACAGAGTAATTGCCGTGTATATGTCCGTAATAGACCTTTTTTACCGAATGTTCTTTAAGAATTTTGATAAGTCCCTCGGACTCCTTGCCGTTCCAATAGGGCGGAAAATGCATAAAGACGACAATTTCCTTTTCGGGATTCTCTGCCTTTAACTTTTCTGCCTCCCCAAGACTCATATTGAGTCTCAGGCTCTCTCGGTTTGAGAGCTTTTCAAAATCCGCATTGTCGGGCGCGTTTTGGGCATCCTCATCGTTGTACCAGCCCCTTGTTCCGGCTATAATGTAATCCTCAACTACGAATGCGTTGTTGAAGAGAAACTCTATGGTTTTAATGCCTTTTTTGTCAAAAAACTCCCGATGCTTTTTCATAGTACACCACCAGAAGTCGTGGTTGCCTTTGCCGAGAATTTTTTTACCGGGCAGGGAATCGAGGAATTTAAGGTCGGACTCCGCTTCTTCAAGAGAGAGAGCCCAGGAAATATCTCCCGGTATAATTACCGTATCTTCGTTTGTGATAAGATGACGCCAATTGTTTTCAATTCTCAAAAGATAATCTGCCCACCTATGACCGAAAACCTCCATTGATTTGTTGGTTTTATCAAGGGTGGAAAGGTGCAGATCGGCTATTGTGTAAAGAGCCGTAGCTTATCACTCCTTTCCC
The DNA here is from genome assembly GCA_045636445.1 of Eubacteriales bacterium. GTDB lineage: Bacteria > Bacillota > Clostridia > Oscillospirales > CAG-272 > UBA1740. The sequence continues at coordinate 22,943 of JAZTXO010000025.1, forward strand.
GTAAATTTTAATCTGTCGGTATAATTTTCCCGAAGTAGGGTAATAATGTTTATGCCACAAAAGGGCAAAATAAGCAAAAGAGGTATAACGGTATGGAAAACAACAATCAGAAAACAGACGCAGGCTGTGATATGTCCAAGAACATTAAGGGCATCGTGTGCGACGTTAAAAATTGCGCCTATCACACAGTGCATAACAACTGCTGCGCCGGTACGATTGCGGTAGGTCCTAAGGACGCTACCTGCTCGGCAAACACAAATTGCGCAACCTTTAAGCCCAAGGAGTGCTGATTATTTCAGCGCAAAATCTCTAACGGCATCCTTCATAAGAGTACGGTCGATAACGTCCTTGTGTATTGCCGACTTTGTAAGGATTGCTTCAAGAGGCGAAGGGATAGGCGAGCCTGTGTGCGCCTTTAAGGCTTCGAGAGCCATAAGGTCATCCTCGGGCTTGCTTCCCGTAAGGGAAAGAAGCACGTCTGCCGCAAACTTGTAAGGTGATGCGGTAGAAACCACAAGCATTTTATTTTCAGCCTTGTAGGTGTTCGCATAGCATTCGGCTGCATAAACGGCAACCGCTGTGTGAGTATCTATGAGGCTGTTTGCATTTTTATAGGTGTTAGCAACAGTCTTTTTGCAAAGCTCCTCGTCGGTGTAGAAGCCGACGAAATGCTCTCTGACGGTATTTAATTCATCTGCGGTAAGCTTATACTTTCCGTCATCGTTAAGCTTCTTCATATATTCTGCGGTCTTTTCTTTGCCGAAGAGAGTGTAGAGAAGACGCTCAAGATTCGAGGAAATAAGAATATCCATAGAAGGGGAAATTGTTGCGTGGAAATCACGGTTTTTGTTGTACTCGCCGCTTTCAAGGAAGTCGGTAAGAACGTTGTTCATATTGGATGCACAAACAAGCTTTCCGATTTTAAGTCCCATAAGCTTTGCGATAAATCCTGCAAAAATATTGCCGAAGTTACCGGTGGGAACGCAAACGTCAATAGTCTCGCCAAGCTCGATTATACCGTCGCGGTACATATCGCAATATGCAGAAATGTAGTAAACGATCTGGGGAACGAGTCTGCCCCAGTTGATAGAGTTAGCGCTGGAGAGGAAAACTCCGCCGTCGGAAAGCTCTTTTGCAAAATCTCCGTCGGAGAATATCTTCTTTACTCCGGTCTGCGCATCGTCAAAGTTACCAACGATTCCCGAAACCGAAACGTTTTTGCCTTCCTGTGTCTGCATCTGAAGCTTCTGTACACGGCTTACACCGTCAATAGGGTAGAAAACTTTGATTTTCGTGCCGTCAACGTCACGGTAGCCTTCAAGCGCCGCCTTTCCGGTGTCACCCGACGTAGCAACAAGTATAAGAGCCTCTCTTTGTTCATTGCACTTTTTCAAGGCTCTGACGAAGAGTCTCGGCATTATCTGAAGAGCCATATCCTTGAATGCGCAGGTAGGACCGTGCCACAATTCAAGCATGTATCTGCCGTTGCCGAGTGAGCTTATGGGCGCAGGGCAGGGAATAAACTTTTCCTTTGAATAAGCCGCTTCCGCATCCTCGAGAAGCTCATCGTAGGTGTAGTCTGTAAGGAAGAGAGAAAGAACCTTTGCAGCTCTTTCGGTATAGGAAAGTGAGGAAAGCTCCTTGATAAAATCAAGGTCAATTTCGGGAATGCTCTCCGGCATAAAAAGACCGCCGTCGGATGCAAGTCCGGTTTTTATTGCGTATGCAGAGCTGACTCCTTCAGCTTCTGCTCCTCTTGTGCTGATGTACTTCATTGTTTTTACCTTTCTTTGTTTGTGCCGTGGTAGCCTGAATAGGCTGTATTAATATCAAAGGTACTTACAAGGTGTTTTATATTCACCGATTTAGCACCCGTTTTTGTTCTTTCCAAAAACACCTCGATTACGTCAAATCTTGAACGGAATCCCCGTCCGTATCTTGCCGCATAGGCTGAGGCTGCCTTAATTATTTTTCTTTGCTTTTCCGGGGTAACCGCAGCAGCGGGACGGGATTTTCTCGAATCCTCGCAGCCGATAGTTTGCGATTTTACCTCAACGTAGGCGATAACTCCGTCTTTTCTTGCGATTATATCTATTTCCGAATTTTCAAAAACGTAATTTTTCTCAAGAATTGTATAGCCGTTTTTCTTCAAAAATTTTGCGGCTTCCCTCTCACCGATATTTCCCGTCAAGCGATTTGGAGTTAAAATCTTCAGTATATTCATTTATCAAGGAATTTTAAGAACGTTTTTCTATGTATAGGCGACGGGCCGTATTTTCTTACGGCTTCCATGTGTTCCTTTGTCGGATAGCCTTTATGCTTGGCAATTCCGTATTCGGGGTACATAGCATCGTGCTCAATACACAGTCTGTCTCTTGTGACCTTTGCAAGTATCGAGGCTGCCGCAATAGAGGCGCTCTTTGAATCGCCCTTAACGACCGTTTCGGTCGGTATATTAAAGCCTCTTGAGCAGTTTCCGTCAATAAGGGCAAAATCCGCCTTGACAGAAAGCGACTCAACAGCTCTGTTCATAGCCAACATAGACGCATTAAGAATGTTAATGTCGTCAATTTCTTCGGGACTCGCTTCCGCAATAGCGTAGGCTAAAGCCTTTTCTTTGATTACTTCAAAAAGAGCCTCTCTCTTTTTTTCGGTAAGCTTTTTCGAGTCGTTAAGTCCCTCGATTTCCATACCTTTTGGAAGTATTACGGCTGCCGCAACCACAGGGCCGCACAGAGGGCCTCTTCCGGCTTCATCACAACCGCAAACGGCAGTGTAGCCTTCAAGATATTTTGCTTCTTCGTATTCAAAATTAGGCATAATTTACCTCTCTTACGGCTTTTCAAGCGAAATGCGACCGATTTTGCCGCCACGGAATTCGTCAAGAAGCATTTCGGCTGTACGGGAATGGTTAATTTCGCCTCCGCTTACAAGGAAGCCTCTCTTTCTGCCTACAAGCTCGAAAAGATCATAGCCGTCAAGACCGTCGCACTCTTCTTCGGTGAGCTTATATCTTGAAAGAAATTCCTTTCTTGCAATTTCGTAAAGTCTAAGGCACATGAGCATAGCTATCTCTTCGGTGTCAAGAATCTTGTCGCGGATAGCTCCGGTCATAGCAAGGTTTTCACCGACTCTCGCATCCTCAAACTTTGGCCAAAGAACACCGGGCATATCGAGAAGGTCAAGTCCTACCGACGTAGGTACCCATTGCTTTGTCATAGTAACGCCCGGTCTGTCCTCAACCTTTGCTTTCTTTCCGCCTGCAAGACGGTTGATAAGGGAGGATTTTCCCACGTTGGGAATTCCGACTATCATAGCCTTAAGCTTTCTGCCGGCCATTCCTTTTTCGTTGTAGCGGTCAATTTTTCCCGCAAGAATTTCCTTTACCGCCGCTTCAAGATCGTCAACGCCCTGACCGGTGGTGGAATCTATAACTACCGTTTTCTGTCCTGCCTTTGCGTAATGCTCTCGCCACTTTTTTGTGATTTCGGGGTTCGCAAGGGTGGATTTTGTGAAAACTGTTATCTTCGGCTTTGTGCCTATCATTCCCTCAATTTCGGGATTTTTTGAGCTGTAAGGAATTCTTGAATCCAAAAGCTCGAGTATCAGGTCCACCTCCGGCAGACATTCACGCATCATACGCTTTGTCTTGGCCATGTGCCCCGGGAACCATTGTATTGGATTTGCAGCCACTTAAGTGAACCTCCGTTTCGTGTTATTGGTTAACTGTACCAAAGCTGTCAAAGGGGAAGACTCTGAGAAGAACTTTTCCAAGAATACAGTCGACCTTTACTGTTTTGTTAGGGAAGGATCTTGAATCCTGGGAGTTGTATCTGTTATCTCCCAAAACGAAAACCTCGCCCTCGGGTACTACCGCTGTAATCTTACCTTTTGTGTAATTTATACTCGGATCGAAATATGCGTAATCTTCCTCAAGGATAGGCTCGCCGTTAATTGAAACTCTGCCAAGCTCGTCAACGGTAACCGTGTCTCCCGCAACGCCTATAACTCTCTTAACAAGAGGGTAGTCAAGTCCCGTAGAGGAGTCCTGGAATACGATAACGTCGCCTCTCTTTGGCGTATAGAAGAGGTCTGAAATAATCAGATGCTCTCCGTTTTCCAGAGTTTTGTCCATAGATCCGCCTACAACTATCGTGTGCTTGAAGAAAAAGCCGGTAATTATAAGGACAGCGGCAAGAGTGAACACGAAAAGCTCAAGGAAATCAAAAACCGTGTCAATTATTCTGGGCTTGTCGGGATTATATACTTCCTTTTCGTCCTCTGAATCCTCTTCTTCGGAATCGTTGACAGTCTCAGGCTCGGAAATATCCATAGTGAACTGACCGTGTTCACCTTCTTCGGAAATAATTACGTTATCCGTTTCGCCATCTTCGGTATCTTCAACCTTTGAATCCTTTGAGAAGGCGGATTTTGCCGAGGAAAGGGTTTTTCCTATAATCTTTTTGTAATCGGAAAGGAATTCGTCAAATCCGGAAACTTCCTCTTTGTCCTCACTGATTATAACCGCATCCTCATCGACAATAAGCGAGTCGAATGTAGTATCGGCTATAAGCTCTTCGGCGACCGATTCATTTTCGTTTTTTTCGTTTTTGCTTTCTTTATTGGTCGGGGCGGATTCGCTGATATTTTCGGCGGAGTCCTTCTTTTCTGCTGCTATGGCTTTTTTAGTACGGTTATTTTTGTTTTTTGAACCGTTTTTCTCACTTTTTTGTGTCGAGGCCGCTGATTCTTCGGATACTTCTGCCGACTCGATTAGTTCATTTTTTTCCTTATCCAAGCGAATCTTACCTCCTTTCGATAATTATACAACCTTAATTGTACCACAAATTTATGAAAAAAACAATATTTATTTTAAATGTTTTAAATATTTTTTTGTTGACACCGGCAGCCTTTTGTGATAGAATGTAGCGGATAAATAAATTTTCGGTCAAATGAATTTGGAGAATTATGAAAAAAGCTCTTTCTTCTCTGGGATTTTTGGATATTTCGGTATGGTGTCTTTCGGTCGCTTTGGTGGTGGTGTCATACTTTATTTCTGCCAATCCCAACATATTAAACACAATAACCTCTGTCATAGGCGTTTCTGCCTTGATTTTCGTTGCTAAAGGGCAGGTTTTAGGTCAGCTTTTACTTGCGGTGTTCGCTTTGCTTTACGGAACTGTGTCTTTGTTTCAGAGCTACTACGGTGAAACCGCTATCTGCCTCTTTCTTTCGCTTCCTCTTGCAGCCTTTGCAATAATTACCTGGTACAAAAATCCCTATGATGAAAGCGGGGAGGTTAAGATAAGCCGCATAGGACTTAAGCAATGGCTTACCCTTTTGCCGCTGACTGCTTTGGTTTCGGTAGCATTTTATTTCATTCTTTCTGCTCTTGGAACGGCAAGTCCCGTATGGAGCACAATATCGGTTGCAACTTCGTTTCTTGCCGCAGGACTTACGGTTTTGCGTTCTCCTTTCTTTGCTCTCGGCTACGTTGCAAACGACGTGATTCTCATAATTTTATGGACTATCGCTTCTCTTAAAGACCCCTCTTGCATTTCTATGGTGGTCTGCTTCTTCGCCTTTTTAATTAACGACAGTTACAGCTTTTTGTGTTGGCGAAGGAGAAAAATAACACAAGGTCAAAAATAAATAAAGAGCCCGTTTCCAAAAAGGGAAAATAACGGGCTCTTTGATTTTTTATAAGCTTTCGGTCTTTTTTATAACCTCTTCTGCCACAGAAGCGATATGCTTCTTTTCGGCATCGGTTATACCCTTCAATCTTTTGCATTTCGGCAGTCCCCAAACGTCAAAGAGCGATGGGCCTGTCCAGGAATAAGGCTTGTGTTCGCTTGTCATAGCCTTTATAACGCTGAGAGAAGCTCTTTTCGGCTTCATAAATATGACCTTCATAGGATGCTTTATAATAGCGAATATAAGCTTCGGATAATGGGCGGTAATGTTGGTAAAGGTTATTCCGGGATGAGCGATTTCCACCGCGTCCGAATCCGAAAGGGCAAGGGAATACATAAGGTATCTCTTTGCATTTCCGTAAATCAGGCTGGATTTTGTCTTTGAGGAAAAGTCTATATCCTCTCTGTCGGTTTTAGAGTAGGAATGGGCAATACTGCCTACCGCTATTATTTTTCCGCCCCTCGCTTTGATTTTCTCGGCAAGACGGAAATAGAGATAATACGGAGAGGCAAAGTTTATCTGAAAAACGTTGTTATAGCCGAGAGCACATTTTTTTAGCGGAATATGATAAGCTCCCGCATTGAGTATAAGAAAATCGGGTACTTTGTCGCAAAGTCTGGCAGAAACCTCCTTAACCGAGTCAATATCTTCAAGGTCAAGACGCATGTACTCTGTTTTAAGAGAGGGAAATTCCGCCTTTAGCTTTTCAGCAAAGGAGAGCGAACGCTCTTCATTTCTGTCAAGCATAATAAGCTCTGCTCCCAAAGAAGCGAAATGACGGCAAAGAGCGTTACCGAGTCCGCCGGTAGAGCCGCTTACTGCAATTCGCTTTCCCGAAAGGTCGGGAGCATATTTTTTCAACCATTTTTCGGTTTTCATTTTAGTTTTTATCCTTATTTTTATGTAAAGAGTCGGAAATTCTTTTTACCAAAGAATCGAAAACGGCATTAAGCTCCTCTGCATACTTCATGCTTAAAACAAAGGCGGCAAGAGCCAATACGATAAGTCCTCCGATTACCCAAAGTCCCCATCCCTCGTAAGGAATTACCTCGCCCGACATAAACAGAATAGTTGCGCCGATAGAGGTTGTACGGGTGACAAGCTGCATTATTGTGAATGTAGAGAATTTAATGGAAAGCATTCCCGCAACCGAGCATAAAAGGTCGTCTGGGAAGAGAGGGAAAAGGAATGCGAAGAACAAAAATACCTTTTCTCTGCCTTTAAGCTTTGAGAGCCAACCGTCGGCTTCCTCTCGGCTTCCCGCAACCCAGTTTATGTAGGGGCGGCCAATCAGTCTGCCGAGCAGGAATGCAAACCACGAGCCTAGCAAAATTCCCGCGTAAGAATAGAAAAACGAGGGAATCGGGTCAAAAAGGAAAACTCCTGCAAGAATAGTTACCGTGCTGGGAATCGGAATTATTGTTACCTGCAAAAAGGAAACGAAAATAAATGCGATTGGAGCAATAGCTCCGAGCGAGGAAATATACTCTTGTATCTGTTCTCTTGTAAGCTTGGTTATGCCAAAACTTTTCAGTATAAAATATGCCGCTGCAATAATCGCCCCAATAAGCAGAGCCGAGAATATAAGTCGTATGAGCGATTTTTTAGTTTTATCGTTTATAGCCACTTTAAAGCTCCGTATTCTGATTTATTCTTTGTTGAAAAGCTTGTAAATTTCGGATTTTGGGACACCTCGGTCCTTGGCTGTTTGCTTTATTGCGTCCATTTTCGACATTCCCAGAGAAATATAGGCTGCAACCTGCTCCTCGGGTGTGATGTTTTCAAGCTCCGAGTCGTCGTTTTTCGAGCTGCCGTCTATGACGAGCACGTATTCTCCTCTCGGTTCTCTTTCTTCGTATGTCTTTATCGCTTCGCCCAGCGTTGTCCTGTGAATTTCTTCATTTAACTTGGTTAATTCGCGGCAGAGTGATATTTTTCTGTCGTCGCCAAAGACCTTTGCCATATCGGAAAGGGTGGCTTTAAGCTTGTGCGGCGCTTCGTAAAAAATCATAGTTCTGTCTTCTTTTGCTACTGCTTCAAGACGCTTTTTTCTCTCCGATGATTTAGCCGGAAGGAATCCTTCAAAGGCAAATCTCGTGGTCGAAAGAGCAGAAAGAGAAAGGGCGCTAACCGCAGCGCAAGCGCCGGGAACAACAGTCACTTTAACCCCTGCCTCCGAAGCAAGACGAACAATATCTTCACCGGGGTCGCTTATTGCGGGCATTCCCGCATCGGTAATAAGCGCGCAGGATTCTCCCGAAAGAAGCCTTGCTATAATTCTTTCGCCGCTTATATGCTTGTTGTGCTCGTGGTAGCTCACAAGCTCGGCTTTTATATTAAGGGCGGTAAGCAGTTTAAGCGAATTTCTTGTGTCCTCGGCTGCAACGAAGCTTACCTCCGAGAGAATTTTCTTTGCTCTGTCGGAAATATCGGCAAGATTGCCTATTGGTGTTGCTACCAGGTAAAGCACCGAGTCCTCAACCTTGTTTTTTGTGTTATCCATACACATCCTCTTTATGAAGCCTATCTCTTAAAGTATGAGGGAAAGCTTCCGTTTTCCATAATATAATTCATATCGTCGGAGTATTCCTTATGCTCCTTGTCACGGTAGATAATAAGAGGTCGGGTAAGCTGCATACCGCTTTTTCCGCCTTTTTTTGCTTCCAGAAGCACCATAGACGGCTCTGACGATTGGTCTGCGTGAACGAATGTCATTCTCTTTATTTCAAGGGAATTCTGTCTTAATGCCCAAACAAGGTCGCAAAGTCTGTCCGGTCTGTAAACTGCGGCAAAGCTGCCGCCGAATTTTAAAAGTTTTGCTCCCGCTTTGCAAAAATCGTTTATATCACCCATAACCTCGTGACGGGCTATGTTCTTTTTCTCTGTAAAGTTCGCTTTTCCGCTGTCGGCTTTCATATACGGCGGGTTCGTGTAAACCAGGTCGTATTCCTTGTCCGAAACAAAGTCTCTTATATCCGTATGATAGCAGAAAAGGCGGTTTTCAAGGCTGTTAAGCTCTGCGTTTTTCTGAATAAGATGAGCGTATTCCTCTTGAACCTCAAGAGCCAGAGCTTCCTTTAGCTTTTCTCTTGTTAAAAGAAGCATTGAGATTATTCCGCTGCCGCCTCCAAGCTCACAGCCCGAGGCTCTTTTTCCTGTTATGTATCCCGCAAGAAGCAGGGCATCTGTTCCGAAGGTCAGCCCCTCGGTGTTCTGTATAAGCTTTAAGGAATCGTTTACAAAATCACAGCGTTCCATAAAATTCCCTTCTGCAGCCTCACATAGCCGCGCAAATCTTCATATTAAAAAAAGCGGAGAATGAAACCCCGCTTTTTTTATGTTCCAGCCAAAGGAAAATTATTCCTCAGCGGGTGCGCCAACAGGACATGCGTCTGCGCAAGAACCGCAGCTAACGCACTCGTCAGCATTGATTACGTATTTGCCATCACCTTCGGAGATGCAACCGGTAGGGCAAGCGTCAACGCAAGCGCCGCAGCTGATGCACTCATCGGAAATCTTGTATGCCATTTTGATAAACCTCCATTTAAAGTTGTCACATATATTCTACCATATCTTCGAAAAAAATCAATACCTTTTCGAAAAAAAGTAAAATTTACCGAAAAATATTATTCCTCTGTTTCGGAATCCTCAGCCGAGTCGTCCTTGCCTTGTTTTTTCTGAGGACGGGAAAGAACCTTGACGTCATCGCACTTGTAAAGTCTTACAACTTCCTTTTCATTATCGGAAAATTTAACCTTTATTTCACCTGCAAGCGGCTTGGTTTCAATTACCGTACCGTTACCGTCCTTTGTTGAAACAACAGAGCCTTGAGGGGGAGTATTTCTTATAGCTTCCTCGTAGGTTTCGTGCTCGTAGCGAAGACAACACATAAGTCTGCCGCAAGCTCCCGATACCTTTGCGGAATTAAGGGAGAAGTTTTGCTCCTTTGCCATCTTGATAGATACCTGAACAAAGTCGGAAAGGAAGCCTGCGCAGCAGAACTTTCTTCCGCAAACACCGAGACCGCCCATCATTTTCGCTTCGTCACGAATACCTATCTGGCGAAGCTCGATTCTGGTTCTGAAGGTGGAAGCAAGGTCTTTTACAAGCTCACGGAAGTCAACTCTCGATTCGCAGGTAAAGTAGAATATAAGCTTTGAGTTATCAAAGGTATATTCAACGCCAACAAGGCTCATCTCAAGTCCGTGCTCGGCAATTTTCTTTTTGCAAATGACTGCTGCGTCCTCTTCTGCCTTGCGATTTTTCTCGTTTTTGATTAAATCTTCCTTTGTAGCCACTCTTGAAATAGGCTTAAGGGGAGAAATGATTTCCGAGGTGGAAATCATTTTGTTGGGAAGCTTTACTGTTCCAAGCTCAATGCCTCTGGCGGTTTCAACTATAACGCTATCGCCCACGTTAAGCTTGAATTTTCCGGGAGAAAAGTAATAAACCTTTCCCGCTTCTCTGAAGTTTATTCCAACAACCTCTGTCTTTTCGGGAGCATTTTCGACTTCGGTTGCAGTATTCTTTATTTCATCACTCATATAATTTTCCTTTCCTAGGTAAGCCTTATCTTTGCCGCAAGAGATGCAAGCAGGTTTGAAACGTTTGCGTTTCTTACGCACATAAGATGCGCCCGACATACGCAGTCGTAAATATCAAGGAGCTTTTTCACCGTGGCAGCTCCGCACACTTCACGCGCCTCGTTCTTTGAGGTGAAGAATACAAGCCTTACGTTTTCCGATTGCTTTGTAGCAATAAGGTCTCGAAGCGCCGAGATAACTCGCTCAAGGGCGGGGATAAGCTCTGTACGCTTGGTGGGAAGATAGGATATTGCTTCAAGCAGCTCCTTGTAATCCCGACCGGAGCAAAATCCTCGGACAATATTTAAAATAGCCGTTCTCTCTTCTGCGCATTCTGCCGCAAGACGTTTGCCCGAAAGACGCATAGCCTCGCCAAGTCTTCCGTCTGCAACGGATATAACGCTGTCAAAACGCTCGGGACTTTCTCTGAGAAGCTCTCTCGCATCTTTTGATATTTCGCATAGATGCTCCTTTAGCTCTTCATCGGAAAATCTTGCCATAGGTATAAACTGTGCTCGGCTTTTTATGGTAGTCAGTATCTTGTCACCCTCTGTGGTGAGTATCATAATCAGTACGCCCGACGGCGGCTCTTCAAGAACCTTAAGCAGTGCGTTTTGCGCTTCCGTCGTCATAGTTTCCGCATCGTCAATAACGTAAATTTTATAATCCGACTCGGTAGAGGAAAGAAACATATCCTCTCTAAAGTCCTTAATTGCATCAACGCCGAGAGTAGCTCTGTCCTTCGGCTTTGAAAGAATTTTAAAGTCGGGGAAGTTAAGCTCCGAAATCCTCTTGCAGCAGTTGCATCTGCCGCAGGGCAGAGAATAAGAGCTATCATTCTTATTTTCACAGTTAAGCGCCGCTGCAATTTGCACGGCAAGGGTGGATTTACCCGAGCCTGCCGCACCGCCTATAAGCAATGCGTGGGGCAAAGTGCCGCTTTCAATCGCTGCGCCAATGCGCTCTTTAGTTTTTTCGTTTCCCAAAAGCTCGGGAAAATAGCTTCTCACAAAGCGCACCGCCTTTCTGTAAATGCAAACATTAAACCAATATATATTGTACCACTTTAACATTTAAAAGTCAAGACAAATTAAATTGAAAATTGAAAGTTGGAAATTGAAAATTGTTTCCAAACCGATTCAATATTTTGCATAGGTAAAATGATTAGCATTGCTATCTATAACGACTCTCTCAAAAGTTTTTGCGGAGCTTTTTTCAAAAAGCGACCACTCCCCCCTTGTAATTTTCTTTTTATTGTGTTAAAATATAAGATGTCAAAATATGTGCGTTCCATTCGCGCGCAGAAAGAGAGAAATTTACTATGGAAAAATTCTATTTAACCACAGCGATAGCATACGCATCCCGTAAGCCTCATATAGGCAACACTTACGAAATCATTATGGCAGACGCCTTTGCACGTTTCCAAAAGAGCCAGGGTAAGGACGTGTTCCTTTGCACCGGTACTGACGAGCACGGACAGAAGATTGAAAACCTTGCAAACGAGGCGGGCATTACCCCCAAGGCATACGTTGACAAGGTTGCGGGCGAAATCAAAGGTCTTTGGGATCTTATGGGCGTTGAATACGACCACTTTATCCGTACAACCGACGATTACCACGAGGCTGCCGTTGCAAAAATATTCAAGAAATTCTACGACCAGGGCGATATTTATAAAGGCTACTATGAGGGCTGGTACTGCACCCCCTGCGAGTCCTTCTTTACAGCTACCCAGGCGGCAGAGGGCAAATGTCCCGACTGCGGCAGACCTGTAAGCCAGGCAAGAGAAGAGGCATACTTCTTCAAGATGTCAAATTACACCGACCGCCTTATTAAGCATATTGAAGAAAACCCCGGCTTTATCGAGCCGGAAAGCCGCAAAAAGGAAATGGTAAACAACTTCCTTAATGCAGGACTTCAAGACCTTTGCGTTTCAAGAACGTCATTCACCTGGGGTATTCCGGTTGACTTTGACAAAAAGCACGTAACCTACGTTTGGCTTGACGCTCTTACAAACTACATCACCGCAATAGGCTACGACCCCGACAAGTCCTTTGAGGAACAGTCGGAGAAATTCAAGAAGTGGTGGCCTGCCGACGTTCATATTATCGGTAAAGACATTCTTAGATTCCACACCATTTATTGGCCTATCTTCCTTATGGCTTTGGGACTTCCTCTTCCAAAGAAGGTGTTTGGTCACCCCTGGTTCAACTTTGGCAACGACAAGATGTCAAAATCCAAGGGTAACGTAGTATATGCCGACGAACTTGCCGAGCGTTTTGGCGTTGATGCGGTAAGATATTACGCACTCTCCGAGATGCCCTACAACTCCGACGGAAGCGTTACCTACGAGTCGGTTATTACAAGATTCAACAACGACCTTGCCAACAACCTCGGCAACCTTGTCAGCCGTACTCACGCTATGACCAAGAAGTATTTCGACGG
>JAZTXO010000026.1:0-5744 GCA_045636445.1 Eubacteriales bacterium
ATTGGTTGAAGGCTTTACAACACCCGTACTAGGTGCGTTACCTCCCTGCTCCGGCTGATCCGGTTGTTCAGGTTGTTCGGGATCGGGATCAGGAGTAGGTGTCGGATCGACAGGCGGTACTTCCGGTGTAGGATTCTCGGGTTCGGGAGTAGGCTCAACGAAACCGTTTTCGGTAAGAATTTCAGTCTGATAAAGCTTAGCGTTATCAAACATTAAATAACCGCTGGATGCATTTGTTGTATAGAACTTAGCAAGCATAATCTGCGAGGGGTTCATTGGTGTTTGAATATTCTTGAAATGATTTGTACTTGTACAAGCGTAAACGCCATCAACGAATACGTGAACTCTTATTTCACCATTTTCGTTAAGGGTATATTCAAGACGAAGCTTGAATATTTTGTTTTCTTTAGCGAGAACGTTGGTTACAGTAGCTTTGCTTCCGTTCCAGTCGTTTATCGAAATATTTCCGTTGGAAGCAACTGCAAGCGAGGAATACCAAGCTTTGTTACCGCTTTCGTCGCACAGATACATTTCAACCATTGTTCCGTTTTTGCCATCCTCGTAATCAATCATTAAATCCGATTCAAAGACAGCAACCATGGAGCCTGAAATCTTATCCTTATCAAGCATATTGAAATCGAGTGTATCATTTCCACCGGGAGTAGTATAAAGAGCAAGGAATTTAGAATAAATAGCCTTGTTGTTACTATCGAATCCGGTTGTAAGTCCCTTAACTCCAATCGTTGTGCCATTAGAGAGAGGCTTATAAATAAGATTTCCGGGAAGGCTTAAGGGATGTGTCAGCTCGAAGGTGAAATCGTTTTTCGAATCAAGAACCGCACCCTCTATCTTAGGTGGAATATAGAAGCTTAAAGTGTTCTCAACGATAACATTATCAAATAATGCATATCCCGAACCGGATAACTTTGTAACAGTGAGCGAAGCCATCTGCTTTCTTTCATTTTCATAAGTATATCCGAGAGAGTTTTGCGCAACAACCTTATCGTTTATCGAAATAGTCATAAGCTGTTCTTTGTAATAATAAACAAAGGATAACTTGAATTCGCTTCCGATATTCGTTCTCGAAAGGATTGTTCCGTTTCCTCCGGCATAAACCTCACGAACAAATGCATTTCCGTTATCAATAACCAAATCAAAGACGAATATATTCTCGCCTAATTCGGACTTAATAGCAAATCTGTAAGTATCATTATTGTTTTCGGAAAGAATAACATCTGCGTTAAATCTTGCTGCAAGAAGAACAACACCGTTTTCTGAAGCATTTATCTTCATTTCCGAAAGCGAATTAGCAAGCTTTGCAGCTTCGTTTTCAACGACTGCACCGCCACTCATAGTAACGTTCGTATCTGCGGAAGAGAAGTCGTGAACGGTGGAATCACCGGACGGAGTCGCGCTGTCCGCAAAGGAAAGCTTATCCTTTTCGAATATAAGATTATCAAGGTAAACGGTATTTGTACCACCGCTGATTTCAAGCAATCCGGTGTTATATTTAGATGCACCCGCACAGACGGAAGTAGACATTGCCGCAAGAACATCGTCAACGAAAATAAGCGTTGCAAACTCTTCTTCGTAATACTCGATGCGAAGATTAAACTCACCCTCGGCAGGAATAAGAATATTATCGAGAGGGAGACCGGCTTTTCCGTCAACAACGGGAATAATTCTGACGAATTTGCCATCCGCCGTATTAGCAACGTTCAAATCAAACGTAATAAGGGTGTTTTTCTTGGAATTGTTTTCCTTATAGGCAATTCTGAATATGTCTTCGACAGAATCGCCAACGTAAATATCCGCTTCAAAGATCGCAGTTTTCACTCCCGAACCGCTAACCGTCTTAACTATCGGAAGAGTTGCAAGATAGTTTTCTCCTCCAAGCTTAAGAGCTAAAGACCCGGATACGGGATTTTCTACGATAGTGCCTTGTTTATCTATTACGAACTCCTCATTGATTTCCCCACTCTCAAAATCATGAAGAACTCTATCCTCTGCGGGAGCGTCAACGTTAATCGCAACGTTCTTTTCAGCGGTGTAATGCTTACCCGAGCCGTATGCGGCAAGATTATCAATCATCACCGTCATTTCACAAGTGGTAACGGCAATAATATTTATGTACTGAAGAGAACCGCCCTTAGGAGCTCCGTCACCCGAAAGCTTTGCACCGCTATCGTCGAAGAAGTTATCGGTTACAGCAACAAGCTTGTTATTGAAGTAAATCTTAGCTCTTACAGTATCCTTATCTCCGGGATAAAATTCAACCTTAACGCTGAACCACTCGCCAACCTTGGCTTTAGCGTCAAGCTCGTTTATTACCGCATAATCAGGTTTTCTGGAAGAGGATTCTTCAATCCAAACATTATCCCCTTCAACCGAAAGGGTGATCATGTGAATTGAATCCTGCATAAGAATTTGAAGCTCTTGCTTTGTAGCAGTAGGCTCTTTTACGCAAAAATCGGCTTCGAAAGCATAGCAGGTTGATGCCGGAGTTATACCAACAGACGGAACACGAAGAGACTCGTAAGCGGTAAGCTTAGTCGAGAACTCAACAGCTTTATTTGAAGAATCGGAAGCCGTAGGAGCTTCAACGATATAGAAGTGACCAAGAGTTAAGTTATCGCTGGATATGCCCTGAGCAGGAGTGTTTCCGGTTGATTCATCGTCAAAGGTAAAATAGTCAACCTTAACCGTAAGATCGTCTTTGATAACCGGTCCGAGATTTTTAATTCTCTCAATACATCTTATACCGTCGGCTCTAGTATAAGCTCCGGGTATTCCTGAAACGTTAAGAGTTTTTGCCATAGCGCTGAGTATACCGCCTATGGTAAGAGTTGTACAGTTTACGTCACCCTCGTTCATGTTTGCAACAGCAACGGGCATACTCTGGCTGACGTTTGTTGTTTTATCTACAAAATACGAAAACGTGCCATCTTCTTTTTGCATTGTAAGCTGGTGATTTGTCGTTGCAATTATAGCTTCAGGAGCAAGTTCAATAAGCTTCTTTCTGGCATTAGCAACAAGCTCGGCATCACCGGAAAATTTAGTAATGTTTTCAATAATATGATTTAAGCATCCCCACACGTTGAACATACAGAGAATTCTGTCAACCGGTTCACCGTCGGTTAAAATTGTAATGATTGAATCGATTGCAAGTTCTGCATAAGGTACAGGTGCCGATAGACCGTTGTAGAGATTTATTGCTTTGTAAAAAGCATCGGTATTTGCATAAGCAAGACCCGGATCCCAAAGGCCGGTTTCTTTGTTTTGATGCTCATTCATCCAATCAATAACTAATGTAGACATCAAATAATCAGCACCCTCGGCTTTTAGCTCTCTGTCACGCTGAAGAATCTGCTGAGACTGAGATGTCAAGGTGTTTGCAATCTGATAGAATGAACGGTAATTATTGTTAGATGGGGAAAGCTTATTTCTTGCAGAAAAATCATCAAGATATGCAAGCATGGAAGCTTTGTCCTTAAGCTGAGCATGACCGCCAATGTAATCGTTAGCAGCAACAACTTTTGAAACAAAATTAGCTGTTGAAGTACCAAACTTCCAAGTCATAGAGGATGTTGGAGCAACGGGATTAACAGGCGTTCCGTCGGCTAAAATACCGTCAGCTGTTAGTCTGTCCTCATAACCGGGCAAATCATATGTAGGAGAAGCCTTGAATCTATCAAGAATCTGGAACGCACTACCGAGGTCACGGGACATTCTCGATGTGTTTTTTTCAAGCGTATCTCTGTCCCACTGCGGATGATATATGTAACCGTTTGGATCTTGTAAGCTCTTTACAAAGTAAATAAGCTTATCCGAAAACCACTTAGGATAATCAGCATTGCTTTTAAAAAGTCCGGAACTGATAAAGAAGCCAACCGCCTGAGATGTAGATTCAATATCAGGAAGGAATCCTTCGGTATTTCTTGCAGAATTTGAGAAATAGAAACCGCCGCGTTCAAGGTCAAAAAGGTCCGCAAGCCAGGTAACTACGCCTTCCTTACCCGTCGAATCAACGTAATATTTAAACGCGCGTGCAATTTCCGCGCCATTTTCGTAGAGCGAAGCAAGTTTGTTTTCTAAAGCAACCCATTTAGCAGCCTTTTCTTCATCGTCGATTTTTTCCTGATAATCGAGAAGGTTAAATGCCAAGGAGCTTACTGTTCCCTTCTTTACGGTCAAAATCGAATTAGATGCTATAACGTTATCAACGAAGTCGCTTATGGCAAGATCTTCAGCATGATTAAGATTATATTCGTCAACGTCGTAGGCAATCGCAATAGAGTTTCCGTCGGAATAAATAAGGTAACCAACCTCACCGATGGAATCATCTCTTATTCTATTTAAAAGTCTGTATGCATCAACCGATAATGAACGATTAGATTTACCAACAATAATTTCATGATCAGCCTTAGCCGCAGAATCGTCTACAACCTGAACCGGGATTCCAGCAACCGACCATATAGCCTCAGAGATTTTATTGGTATTATCCGAGCTTGACGCTGTAACAATGCTTATTTTTCCGTTCGGAGCAAAAATGTAATCTCCATCAGGTAAATTAGTCGAATTATCGCTTGAGGGGTTATCATTCTTATTGCCGTTACCGTTTTCGCCTTCTTTCCCGTTAGAACAGGATAAAAGTAAAAGCGATGAAAGAAGTAGCATAAAAATGAAATACAAAAGCTTTTTCATAATGCCTCCTTAATTTTTTCAAACAGTGTTTAATGGTATGATTAAGCACTTTAGTGCGTATCATACCAAAAGGGATATCCCTTTTGGGCCGTTTTCCAGAAAACAGTGTAACTGTTTGGTTACTAATCTTCATAAATATTATATCACGCACGTGCGCAATATGTCAACTACAAAACGACTTGATCAAGTGACAAAAATATTTTTATTTTTTTAGTAATTTTGACAATATTAAGTATTTTATTATTTTAAATTTTGGAAAAATGTGATACTATTTACAAGCTTCTTCGGATATTTTTACTAACACTTCAGCATCAACAAGGAAGTTCTCACAAAGGCCATCCTTTGTGAACTCTGTCATAAATGCATGTTCACCGCTAAGCTTTCCAACTTCGTTAAAATATGTTGAAAAACGCATTTTTGCGTCTCCTTCGGAAAGCAATTGTTGCTTTCCATCGATATAATTAAACACGTGAACATTGGTTAAATAAGGTAAAATCATCCTTAAATCCGAAAGATTATCTTCAAAATTTCTTCCGATAATTTCCTGCCAATAGAGCTTTAGAAAATCGTGATTAACATCTTTAATAAAGTTTACAGCGTCTTTAGCAGTTGCGGTAATACTACGCTGATGAAATTCAAGAGAAATAAAGATCCCATCTTTTCCCGCCATATCGCAAATCTTACGCGTTTCCATGATCAAAGCATTGTATTCTTCTTCGGAAAGCTGCCATCTTTCTTTTTTACCGCCCCAAATTCTGATACACTTTACACCCAAGGCGTTTGCTGAAGCAACGTAAGGCGAAAAATCGGTATTTTCGCCAAGATAGAAATATGACCCGTAAGATATAACCTCAAGACCTGAGGCACGTGTTTTTTCGGCAACGGCTTTCGCATATTCAACGTCACCGGCAGGCACGTGTACATCGGAACCCCATTCAATTCCGTCAATCTTTGCTTTTTTTGCAAGTGCAATTACATCATCACATGATAGTTTGCGGAAGCTGACAGACGTTAATCCAGTTTTCATACAAATCTCCAAA
>JAZTXO010000027.1:0-3155 GCA_045636445.1 Eubacteriales bacterium
TTGCTTCAGGCAATTGCACGTACAAACCGTCTTTACGAAGGCAAAGATTACGGATTGATTGTGGATTATCGCGGTCTTATTCAGAAACTCGACTCTGCAATGGAAGTATATAGCGGAGCAGGACTCGAAGAGTTTGACAGCGCAGATATTCAAGGCGTAGTTGTCGATGTGATGGCCTGTGTAAGCCGTTTGAGAGAAGCGTACTCGCATCTATGTGATATCTTCGCATCAATCAAAAATAAAGAGGATACGGAAGAAATAGAAGTGTTCCTTGCTGACACCGATATTCGCGCAAAGTTCTATGATGAGCTTTGTTCTTTTGGTCGCGCTCTCAGTATGGTTTTGAATTCCGAAAAAGCGTATGCGGCGTTCACTAAACAAGAAATAGGAATGTATCAATCGGCATTTATCTTCTATTCGAAGGTAAGACGAAGTGTTAAAAAGCGTTATGCAGATTCAATCGACAACAAAGAGTATGAAAAGCAGATGCAGAATCTGTTAGACACACATATGTCGGTTGCAGGTATCAAACAAATCACTAACCCTGTTGATATTCTTGACCGTGATGAGCTCGAAAAAGAACTTTATGAACTTGGCTCTTTGAGATCCAAAGCTGATGCAATTGTTTCTCATATGACTAAGAGTATTAAAGTCAACAGAGATGAGAATCCTGCTTATTACGATAGTTTTTCCAAACGAATCAAAGATACGCTTGAGGAATATAAGAACAGAGTAATCAGCGAAGCTGAATATCTTGCCAAAATGAGAACCATTATGGAAGACTATCGCAGAGGCACAACAAACATTACCTATCCGGAAAAAATCAAAGGCAATGTTCATGCACAGGCGTTTTACGGAGTCATTACCGCGATATTAGATGATGTAATGGATATCTCTGAGAACATTGATGTGATTTCGGATATTTCAATTCGTATTACCGAAATCATTGATGAACACAATATGGTCGATTGGCAGACCAACAAAGATATTCACAACAAGATCGCTCAAGATATCGATGATATGTTCTATGAAATAGAAAAAGAAAAAGGCATTAAAATCGATTTCGATTCCATAGATAAGATCATTGAAAATGTGATAACCGTTGCACTCAGGAGATTCAAATGATCAAGAAGATAGTGTTGAACGGAATACCGATCGAGTATGAACTGCAAAGAAAAGCTGTCAAAAATATAAACTTAAGAATAAAAGCGGACAGAACGATTTTTGTTTCAGCTAATACTCGTGTTTCCGAAAAGATAATTGAAGAATTCATTGAATCCAAGAAGGAGTATATTTTGAATGCTCTTGCTCGTTACGAAGAACTTGCGAAATATGCTCCTAAACCAAAGCAATATGTGGATGGCGAGACATTTAGAATATTCGGCCACGACAGAAGATTAATAGTTGTGGAAGGAAAGAAAAACAAAATAGAATCTGATGAATCTTATATAACACTAACCGTCAAGGATTCGAACGATACTGTTCTAAAAAAGAAAACCATGGATAAATGGTTGGATTCAATTTGCAAAGATACAATTCAATCTTTGTGCGATGCTATTTATCCCAAGTTTCAAAAATACGGAGTTGCATATCCGACCGTCAAATATAGAAATATGATTTCTCGTTGGGGAAGCTGTCAACCCAAACGTTGCGTTTTGACATTCAACTACGCTTTGGTAGAAGCTCCTATATCGTGCGTCGAATATGTTATTGTCCACGAGTTCACGCACTTTTTACAACCTAATCACTCAAAACGATTTTATCAACAACTTGCTATGTTTATGCCTGACTGGGAACAACGAAAGAAGATTCTTGAAAAAGGAAATTTTCTTGTTGAATGAGGTCTTGATATGAGAAAAATTATAAAAAACGCTATACAATGCAAACTCTGTGGCGAGGTCATTGAATCCACCTACACGCATGACTATGTTGAATGCAAGTGCGGAGCATGTGCCGTTGACGGTGGACATGAATATCTCCGACGCTGCTTCAAGGGAAAGGATTGTTACATCGATTTATCTATTACCGAAGAACAAAAGTAGAGAAAGTTAACGCGCGATGGCTTGATTTCACAAATATTTCTCTGGACTTTGACCAACTTCTGTGATATTGTGTGTGCTACCGAGAAAAAGGAGGTAGTACATATGGTGCGGAAGATGCAAGTAAATGCCGAGGGCGTGAACGGCGAAAAAGTTAATATTGAAAAAAGGGCGGTTGTGGCTCGGGAGGAACCGAGTTGTGACCGCTCTTTCGTTATGGTGCCGGAGGAGTTGAGGCGGCTTTATCCGAACGTGAAGGAGGAATACATCGAACGGGCGTTGGAAGAGTTCGGAAAATACAAGTTTGACGACGGAGAGAGTACAATTCGGGCGTTCGGCAAGGTGTTGGCGGCGGTGATTATTGATGAAACGATCGGAAAGCGAGGTAGACGCGAATGAGCATCATTGAGGATTTATGGTACGGCAACATCGCACCTTGGGAAAGGGAGATAAAACGGAGCAGCGAATACGCCGACGTGCTTGAGCGGATCGTACAGCTTGAAGCAGACCTGCACGTTCGGCTGAACGACGAAGAAAAGGAAATCCTTGAAAAGTTTGTGAATTGCACAAACGAGATGTGCTGTATCTCCGAGCGCGAGATGTTCGTGCAAGGATTTATGCTCGGGGCGAAGTTGATTATCGAAGTGATGAGTTCGGAGAATGGATAGATGAATTGTCAAACTAAGTGCAACACTTTTTGAGAGATAATTCAAACAAATCAACTGGTTTTTGGAATTTAAGAACTTTTTTAGGCCTGGCGTTAATTAACGCCAGGTTCTTTTTTAGGGTTTTAGGACTGACGCGAGATAGATTTCTGCCTTTGGGATAGAACTCACGAAGCAGACCGTTGAGGTTTTCATTTGTCCCCTTTTGCCAAGCACAATATGGATCGGCAAAGTAAACCGAACAATTAAGCGCCTTTTCAATAGTTTGCCAATTGGCAAACTCGGTTCCGCGATCGCAAGTTATAGATTTGACCGCTTCGCTTGGGAACTCGGATAACGCAGATATAATTGCTTTTGCCATAGTATCTGCATTTCTGTTTGGCATTTTAATCGCTATGTAAAATCGTGTTTTACGCTCAGCGAGTGTGGCAAAACACACCTTGGATTTACC
>JAZTXO010000028.1:0-3372 GCA_045636445.1 Eubacteriales bacterium
GTTCGAATCCGCGCAGGTAGGCCAAAAACGACTTGTCAAGGCAAGTCGTTTTTTATTTATCGCAAAAGAAAATGTAGATTATATACCCAGAACCTAAATAATGTTGACAAATATTTCTAAATATGCTAAAATAAAAACAGTAAAGAGGAGGTAAAAAAATGACGTACGATTTATTCGATCTAAATCTTAGAGTACAAAGAAAACAAAAGAGCTTTCTTATAAGAGCCTTTGTACTCATGCTATTTTCCCTTCTTTGCGTTTTACTTATTATATTTTTAAGTATTGGAGAAATCATCGTTATTTCGGGGGTAGCTCTATTTGTAACCTTTTTACTTTGCATAAAGCTTTTTGAAAAATTCAATCCGAAAGTTCTGTTTTCAAAAGGAATAAAGGGCGAAAACCTCAAAGAGGGCGAATATGAAATAATGAAGCGCGGCTCATATACCGGCAACGGAATGCGACACAAGCAGGTCGGCTCTCACGGCGCTATGCCCTACGCTCCAAACACCAGGGCAAACAGAAAAGCTTTTCATAAAAATATGCATTTTAGCGGCGAAGTATATCTAAAGACCGACGACGGAAACATTGTTCTCATTTCGGGGCTTTACGGCTCTCATCTTGAAATTTACGAAGAGGGGGATATTCTCCTAAAGCCTGCGGGCGCAAAGTTCCCTATTGTTGTAAGCCGAGATGCCGAAAGACAGCCTTGCCCACTTTGCGGTGAGATTAACGGCGGTGAACGCAAAGCTTGTGCAAACTGCGGACTAAAAATTCTAGACCGAGGAGACGAAAATGAACACAAGATATGATGTTGAATCAATTGCAATGAAACGCAAAAAAGAAATGTTCTGCTCGGTATTTTGGTGCATTTTTGGAGTTTTGCTTCTTGCGTTATCTATTATCACTATAATTTTCAGAGGTACTGATATACTGCTTTTCGTCATTTCCACGCTTTGCATCATTTTCTCCCTTTATATTCTTTTTTACGAAAAGAAAAATGCTAAATTCGCAAGAGCAAAAACCTATCATGGCACTGTTGAAAAGGTTGATATAAAGGTTGGAGCAAGTAACGGAATTATGACTGTTGGTTATGGCGGTCTTGTTAGAAAACGTTATTCGAAATATTTCAGAGATATAAACAGAGTGATTCTATACATAAAATCCAATGAAACGATAAAGCTTCTCGAACTTAAAGACGTTTCCAAAAACCTTGAAAGCTACTACAAGATAGGAACTGAAGTCATACACGTTGGCGGCACACAATTTCCCGTAAAGCCCGAATTTTCGGAACAATGGCTTTGCCCTATCTGCGGAGAGTTTAATTCCGAAGATGTATGCAACTGCCGAAGCTGCAAAAACCTTATACTAAAAAAAACAAAGGGTGAGCCAATTTGACTCACCCTATTTCTAATTCATCTATTCAATTTACGCCAGGCAGCGGGAGATATTCCGTGATAACGCTTGAAGGTTCGGGAAAAGTACTCAACGTCGGAAAAACCGACTCTTGATGCTACTTCTCGAAGCGGCTCATCGGTGGCTACGAGGATTTTCTCGGCAAGTTCCATGCGTTTTTTCGTAACGTATTCCATTATTGTGATTCCAAATTCCGCCTTAAAATGCTCGGTCAGGGTTACTGTGCTACAATGGAGATTCCAGGCAATGTCTGCAAGAGTCAGCTTTCTTGTAAGATTATTTTTAACGTAATATTTTACAAGTCTGCCAATGCTTTCGGTATCAGAGGAAAGCGTATCGTCGTTACCTATATGTTCGGAAATCATTTTAAGCATACTGTAATAAGCAGCTACGGTTTTGGAGTCAATGTGCTTCAACTCGGCAATTTTGGGAGTCAGCTGCTCTGTTGAAATTCGGGGAGCTAGAGCTAAAGTTTTTTTCAGTACCTCTTCATCGGAATTTTCGTCGGTACATATCCCCATAGAAGAAATAACGTATGCGGCAATACTGTCACCGCGTATTATAGGAACAATTGCTTCCACTATACCGCAAGGACAGCTGTAAAGCACAGCTTCACCTTTCATTTTTACTTGCGAAAGACGCTCTATATCCGAGCTTTTGCAAATATCAAGTGCTCCGGGAGAACGGTGAAAAACAGAGCAAAAGGTCTCGTCCGAGGGACGGCAAACGGCAATACTGTGAAAATCGGCATCAAGCACCGAGGTTTCCATACCTGAAATTAAATAAAATTCTTCAAGTATTTTATCAAGTTTTGCAGTATCCATAAGGTTTTCTCCTTGAAGCATTTATTTTTTCTTCATATTGTATATTATAGCAAAGGCTACCGAACAATTCAATACTTTTATGAAAAAAAGAAAAAAACAATATTCAAATCGCCCGATTTTTATCGATTTTTCATATTTATATTATTGATTTATCATTCCATTACTTTTAAAGCTCTGGTATAATACTTTATAGTATTAATTATGGGACACGTTCCCTTTTAATGAAAGGACATTCAAAATGAAAATTGAAAATCTCGTT
This sequence comes from Eubacteriales bacterium, assembly GCA_045636445.1. Lineage (GTDB taxonomy): Bacteria > Bacillota > Clostridia > Oscillospirales > CAG-272 > UBA1740. Next base: position 2,497 of record JAZTXO010000028.1, read on the forward strand.
GTCGGTGTTATCGGACTTGGCATGGGTAGAGCCCACCTTGAGGGCGCTATCAAGTACGGCGCAAGTGTTGGACTTATCTGCGACACTAATCCCGAAAAACTTAAGCAGTGGGGAGAACATAACAACATTCCCGAAGAAAAGTGGACCACAGATTGGCACGATATCGTAAACAATAAAGAAATAAATGCAGTTATTATCGCGACTCCCGACCAGCAGCACAGAGAGCAGATAGTTGCTTGTCTTGAAGCAGGAAAGCACATTATGTGCGAAAAGCCCCTTGCCCTTACCCGCGATGATATTGAGGCTATTGTAAAGGCTGTTGAGGCTCATCCCGAGTGCAAGTTTATGATCGGTCAGATCTGCCGCTTCACTCCTGCATTCGTTCAGGCCAAGAAGTACATAGAAGAAGGCAAGGTTGGTGAGCTTTACTTTGTTGAATCCGAGTATGCTCACGACTACCAGCATATGTTTGAGGTTAATCCTACCAACTGGAGAAGCGACCCTGTTCGTAACGGTGTTGTAGGCGGCGGTTGCCACGCAGTTGACCTTCTCAGATGGCTTGTAAACGAAGATCCTTGCGAGATATACGCTCACGGAACTCACAAGCTTCTTCCCGAGGTTACCTATGACGATGCTAACCTTGCTATTATGAAGTTCCCCGGTGATGTTATGGGTAAGGTATTCGTATCCACCGGCTGTAAGCGCAACTACACGATGCGTACCTGCGTTTACGGTACAAAGGGTACTCTTATCTTTGATAACACATCTCCCACAATGCAGGTATTCCTCGTTGACGAGAACGGTGAAGGCGGTCACGAGCCCCAAGAGGTTGAGGTTCAGGTAAACAACCACAACGCCAACGCTGAGTTCAAGGCA
>JAZTXO010000029.1:0-6533 GCA_045636445.1 Eubacteriales bacterium
AAGATAAGAAAGAGCGGAACCGGATGCGTGTACAAGGTAAACGATAGCCTGTGGGAAGGAAGCTACTACCCACGAATGCCCGACGGTAAACGCAAGAAATTCAATATCTACGCCAAGACGAGAGAGGAATGCGAAAAAGCCCTCGAAAAGATGATAGAGGAAAAGAAAAAGGAGATTGCCAAGCTAAAAAAGAAGGCAAAGGAAGCAGAAAAAACGGCATAAAAGCAGGGGTGACTAAAACAGTCACCCCATAAAATATTTTTACCAGTGTAAACAAAGAAGAACGGCTCAAAATGCACACCAAATCGGTGGCATGCTCCTAGGGCTCATTTTTAATGAAGAAAATCCAATTTTGAACAAAGCATCCGATATACAAAATAAACAAAAAAACAGCCAAAATCTTGCGAAAATGACTGCTTTTTTGTGCATAAAGCACCAAAAATGGTCGGGATGACAGGAGTCGAACCTGCTTGACCTTGCTCCCAAAGCAAGTGGGTGACCGTTACCCTACATCCCGATTATTGAATTTTTGAGGTTTTTCCGTAAGTGGTCAAAACTGTGGTCAAACCACTTTTTTAGAGATCTTTTAGAGAAAACAAAGTGCCGAAAAAGTCAATGTTTTCAAGGGCTTTCAGCGGTTTTGCACTTTGCGGAAAGTGAAAACGGCGGCGAGCTCCCAAAGCAAGCGCGCTACCAACTGCGCTACATCCCGATCAGCTTTAGTATTATATCAAAATAAAATAAGTTTGTCAATAGATAATACGGATTTTTAACGATGTAGAAGAAAAAAGAATATCTTATAGTTAATTTTGCTTGAAAAGGGGAGAAAAACTATTGACTTGATCCACTTAAATGTGTTATTATTAAATATATTTTTATACAGCTTTCTGTATAATCGATAGAAAAGGTAAAAAAGATGGATATTAAAATAGTAAAAACACAAAATCCTAAAACTATGCCTCCGGAAAACGAGCTCGGATTCGGAAAGGTTTTTTCCGATCATATGTTCGTTATGGACTGGGAGGAAGGAAAAGGCTGGTATGATGCCAGAATAGTTCCCTTTGGCTATATTTCTATACACCCCGCATCAACAGTTCTTCATTACGGCTCGGAAATTTTCGAGGGCCTCAAAGCATACCGTGCTGAAAATGGTGATATTCAGCTTTTCCGTCCTATGGAAAACATTCGCAGAATGAACAATTCGGCAGATCGTATGTGCCTTCCTACAATGCCTGAAAACGATATGCTTGAAGCAATAAAGGTGTTCGTTGATACCGAAAGAGAGTTTGTACCTTATTCCTTTGGAACATCTCTCTATCTTCGTCCGTTTATGTTCGGTAATGACGAGTCTCTTGGCGTTCATACTGTAAAACATGCAACCTTTATGATAATAGCATCTCCCAGCGGAAGCTACTATAAAGAAGGTATAAATCCCGTTAAGATTATGATAGAGTCCGAGGATGTAAGAGCCGTTAAAGGCGGTACCGGCGAAGCAAAATGCGGCGGTAACTATGCGGCATCTAACAGAGCAGGTGAGAAGGCATCAAAACGCGGATACTCCCAGGTTCTTTGGCTTGACGGTGTACACCGCAAGTATATCGAAGAGGTTGGAGCTATGAACGTTATGTTCAAAATAGACGGTGAAATCGTAACTCCTGCGTTGGTTGGTTCAATTCTTCCCGGTATAACTAGAAAGTCCTGCCTTGATGTTTTGAGAGATAAGGGATACAAGGTTTCCGAGCGTCTTATTTCGGTTGACGAGCTTATATCCGCTTGTAAGGAAGGCAGACTTGAAGAGGCTTGGGGCACAGGCACTGCTGCTGTCGTTTCTCCTATCGGAAAGCTTATGTATGAGGATGTTGAATACGAAGTAAACGGTGGTAAAATCGGTGAAACAACCCAGCTTCTTTACGATACCTTAACCGGCATCCAGTGGGGCAAAATCGAGGATACCCGCGGTTGGATTTTCAAGATCTAAACATAAAACGTAAAATATGGAAAAACTTAAAAACAACAGAAAAAACGTGGCAGTAATGGTTTTGCTCGGACAATCCAACGCTAGCGGCCATGCATCGCCTATGCGTGAAGAGGACAAAATTTTATTGCCTTTGAAGAACGTTTTCGGCCTTTCTAAAGAGCATAATCAGTCCTATGATATAACCGAGCTTAAGTGGGAAGGATACGTAAGCGGTGGAATGAATCTTGGAGAAGATCTTGACCACACCTACTCCCTTGCGAACTGTCTCGCACGTGCTTGGCAGAATGAAATAGACGGAGGGAACGAAAAGGATCTTCCCGACCTTTATATTGTTCAAATCGCCATCGGTTCAGAGGGTGTTAGCGAGCCTTATATGTGGTATCCCGAAAGAGAGAAAAAGCTCATTCCCGGGCCGTTGCGTGTTGCGAACATTTCTCTCTATCCTCTTGCAGAGCATATTCTATCTCTTCTTTGCGATAGCCTTGCAAAGCTTGATAAATATCCCGAAAGAGTTATGATTCATTGGCGAGGTGGGGAAGAGGACGTGACGTTGCCTAAAGAGCAGATCGAAAAAACGCTTCCTGGCATTTACAAAAGAATTTTTGCAGGTCTTCGCAAAAGCCTTAAAGTGCCGAGCGATATTACTCTTCATAAATTCCGTCATAAAGAGCGTTGCGACGTTTACGATCCCAGCGGTGAATTTTACCGTTCAATGCTTTACGTCAACAGTCTGTTCGATAGCCTTTCTTCCGAGCTTCCTTCGGTTTCCTGCTTCGATATAGGAAACGCACCTTTTTATGACGAATCCGCTTTCGGCTACGGTATTTATGCCGATGACCTTGTGCATTACACCGAAGTAGCAAATCTCTTTGCCGCTGAAGCAATTATAAAAACTTACCGTTGATTTTTCTAACGCCTTTGTGCAAATTTACTATGCGCAAAGGCTTTTTTTATATTTATTTGTTAAAAAAAACAAAATTCGCTACTTTATGCAACTAAATTGAATTCCCGTATTGACAAATTAGCTTATTTAAGATAAAATATTCTATATATTTTTATGCGCGATTTTTTCGCCTTTGATTTCCCGACAGAAAGGTATAATTATGCAAGGCTTTAACAAGTATACAAAACAATTCTTCTCTCCCGACGGAGTGACTATGGATTGGACAAGAAAAGAATATATAGAAAAAGCACCAAAATGGTGCAGCGTTGACCTTCGTGACGGCAACCAGGCTCTTATTATTCCTATGAGCCTTGATGAAAAACTTGAATTCTTTAAGCTTCTTTGCGATGTTGGATTTAAGGAGATAGAAGTGGGATTTCCTGCGGCTTCTGAAACCGAATATGAGTTTTGCCGTAAGATAATCGAGGAAGGCCTTATTCCCGACGACGTAACCATCCAGGTGCTTACCCAGTCGAGAGAGCATATAATCGCCAAGACCTTTGAGGCTATAAAGGGTGCAAAGCACGCAGTTGTTCATCTTTACAACTCCACATCCGTCGCTCAAAGAGAGCAGGTGTTTAAAAAGTCGAAGGAAGAAATAATCAATATCGCAACCTTTGGAGCAAAGCTTTGCAACGAGTATAAGGCGAAAGCCGAAGGTAAGATCACCTTTGAGTATTCTCCCGAAAGCTTTACCGGCACAGAGCCTGAGTTTGCTGTGGAAATTTGTAATGAGGTAATTAAGATTTGGCAGCCTACCGAGGACGATAAGGTTATAATCAACCTTCCCGTAACCGTTTCTCATTCAATGCCTCACGTTTACGCAAATCAGGTAGAGTATATGCATAAAAATCTTCTCTGCCGTGAGAACGTTATTATCTCGCTCCATCCTCATAACGACAGAGGATGCGCAATTGCAGACAGTGAGCTTGGTCTTCTTGCAGGCGGTGACAGAATTGAGGGTACTCTCTTCGGTAACGGTGAGAGAACCGGCAACGTTGACATCGTCACCCTTGCTCTTAATATGTATTCTCAAGGTGTTGATCCCGAGCTTAATCTTTCCAATCTTCCCGAAATAACCAAGGTTTATGAAAGAGTAACGAGAATGCACGTTTACGAGCGTCAGCCTTATTCCGGACAGCTTGTCTTTGCGGCATTTTCCGGCTCTCATCAGGACGCTATTGCGAAGGGAATGAAGTTCAGAGAGAATAGAGAAATTCCTTGGACTGTTCCTTATCTTCCTATCGACCCTACCGACGTAGGAAGAGTATACGAAGCCGACGTTATCCGTATCAATTCCCAGTCGGGCAAGGGCGGTATCGGCTATATTCTCGAAACTCAGTTTAAGCTTAATTTGCCTCCTAAAATGCGTGAGGCCTTTGGGTATCACGTAAAGAGCATTTCCGACCATGAACACAGAGAGCTTTTGCCCAAGGAGGTTTACGACATATTTATTAGAGACTTTGTAAACGCATCTTCGGTTATCAATATCACACGCGCAAGCTATTCTGATTCTCACGATGGACTTATCGACGGTATAATTACGATAGACTACGAAGGCAGCGTACGCAAGGTCGCATCCGAGGGTAACGGTCGACTTGACTGTGTGAGCAAAGCGTTGTGCCAGACTCTTGGTGTGGATTATACACTTGAATCTTATACCCAGCACGCTCTTGAGGGAGCAACCAGCTCCGAGGCAGCATCCTACGTCAGCATTGCTAGGAACGGAAAAATTTATTGGGGCTGCGGTATTGATGCAGATATAGGAACATCATCGGTAAAGGCTTTGGTAAGTGCTGTCAACATAATGCTTAAAAGTGAAAAGTAATTTTGGAGAAATATATGAAATTAACAGGAGCACAAATTTTAGTTAGAACGCTCATAGAGCAGGGCGTAACCGACGTTTTTGGCTATCCGGGCGGACAGATCATCAACGTTTACGATGCTCTCTATGAATATAAAGATAAAATAAATCACGTTCTCACCGCCCACGAGCAGGGAGCATCCCATGCCGCAGACGGATATTCGAGAGCTACCGGTAAAGTTGGCGTATGTATTGCCACCTCCGGCCCAGGCGCTACCAACCTTGTAACAGGTATTGCAACCGCAATGCTTGACTCTATTCCTATGGTAGCGATCACCGGAAACGTGCCTTGTTCTCTTATCGGTAAGGACAGCTTCCAGGAGATAGATATTACCGGCGTCACTCTTCCTATAACGAAGCATAATTACTTTGTTAACAAGGTAGAGGATCTTGCCGATTCTGTAAGAGAGGCATTTGCAATTGCAAAATCGGGCAGACCGGGGCCTGTTCTTGTGGATATTCCCAAGGACGTGCAGATGGCGGTATGTGAATTTGAAGAAAAGCCTATCCTTCCGAAGATTCCCTTGAGAACACCGAAGGACTCTGAGATTGATGAAGCGATAGCTCTTGTCAATCAGGCAAAGCGCCCCTATATTTATATTGGCGGCGGCGCGGCAGGTCTCGGAATGGGTAAGGAAATACTTGATCTTGCCGAAAGAATAGATGCTTATATAGGTTGTAGCTTTATGGGACTTTCCGCAATTCCCACCGATCATCCGAGATTTCTCGGTATGCAGGGAATGCACGGTCACTATGCATCTTCCATGGCGCAAAATGAAGCCGATCTTATTATCGGTATCGGCGTAAGATTTTCCGACAGAGCAACCGGAAACGTTAAAAAGTACGCAAAGAACAGTAAAATAATTCAGCTCGATCCCGATTTCTCGGAAATCAACAAAAACGTTTTTGTTGACGTTGGTATAGTCGGTGACGTTGAATATTCCTTTAAGAAGATCGCAGCCGCAGCGCAAAGCCGTAAAAATCCCGAGTGGGTGGAGCGTGTTGAAGCTCTTAAGGTAGCTGAAGCAGGATACGAGAGGGAAATTGCAGAGAAGTGCAAAGCCGCTCTTTCTCCAAAGATGCTCTTCGACGTCATTAACGCAGAAAAGCCCGAGGGTACTGTTATTGTTACCGACGTAGGTCAGCACCAGATGTGGACTGCGCAGTATGTTAAGTTTGACAGAACACGTAGGTTTGTTTCTTCCGGCGGTCTCGGAACTATGGGATTCGGTCTTGGCGCTGCTATCGGCGCAAGAGTCGCAACAAACGATCCCACAGTTCTTATTACCGGTGACGGAAGCTTTGGTATGAACTTAAACGAACTTGCTACTGCGGTGTCTCACAATATTCCCGTAGTTATTGTTGTTGTTAATAACGGTGTTCTCGGTATGGTAAGACAGTGGCAGACTCTCTTCTTTAACAAGCATTATTCAAACACCGTTCTTACCGACAGAAAGACCGATTTCGTCAAGCTTGCCGAGGCATTCGGTGCAGTAGGATACAGAGTAACGGACAAGGACGAGCTTCGCGAGGCATTCAAAAAAGCTCTTCTCGTAAAGGACGGCCCGGTTGTTATTGAAGCTCTTATAGATAAGGACGAATTCGTTCTTCCTATGCTTCCTCCCGGAGGATCAATTGAAGATATAATTGTTTCAAGAGAAAGGGGAGAGTAATATGAGCAAGTTTGTTATTGCCGTACTCGTTGACAATAAAAGTCGGAGGCCAAGCGGTCTTAGGAAGACAACATG
>JAZTXO010000030.1:0-8155 GCA_045636445.1 Eubacteriales bacterium
GTCCCCCTCCCCTTGCACAGGGGAGGCTTTCGGTTAATTCAAAACACGATGAAAGGAACAAAAAATGAAAAAGAACGTATTAAATACAGACCTTACCGGCAAGGTTGCCGTTGTTACGGGTGCGGGCGGTGTGCTTTGCTCCTATTTTGCAAAGGTACTTGCCAGAGCAGGTGCAAAGGTTGCTCTTCTTGACCTTAACTTTGATGCGGCAAAGGCTTTTGCCGATGAAATCGTTGCCGAGGGCGGAGTTGCAAAGGCTTATGCCTGCAACGTCCTTGAAAAGGAGACCTGCTACAAGGTTGCCGACGAGGTTGAAGCAGATTTTGGCAAGTGCGACATTCTTATTAACGGTGCCGGCGGTAACAACCCCAAGGCTACCACCGACAAGGAATATTTCGAGCTTGGCGACATTGATGGCGATACCAAGTCCTTCTTCGACCTTGATGCGGCAGGAGTTGGCTTCGTGTTCAACCTTAACTTCCTCGGCACTCTTCTTCCTACACAGGCATTTGCAAGACAGATGGTAGGCAGAGAGGGTTGCAATATTCTTAACATTTCCTCTATGAACGCATACACCCCTCTTACAAAGATTCCCGCATACTCCGGAGCAAAGGCGGCAATTTCCAACTTTACGCAGTGGCTTGCGGTTCACTTCTCCAGAGTTGGAATCCGTGTTAACGCAATAGCTCCCGGCTTCTTCTCCACCAAGCAGAATGCAAAGCTGCTTTGGAACGAGGACGGCACTCCCACAGCTCGTACCGGCAAAATTCTTGCCGCAACTCCTATGGGACGCTTTGGCGAAAGCGAAGAGCTTGAAGGCGGACTTCTCTTCCTTGTCAACAACGAGGCTGCCGGCTTTATTACCGGTGTGGTTCTTCCTATTGACGGTGGATTCTCGGCATATTCGGGTGTTTAATTTCAAAAAGGTGGATTAAAAATGGAAAACAATAAACAAAATGCGGCGGTAAAAAGAAATAACAGACATCTTCTTATTTCTTTATCTATTATCGGTGTAGCCTTTCTTGTTGCTCTTATAATCGGAGTTGTTGCTATTGTCGGCAATCTCAGCAACCGCATAGCCGGCAAAACCCCCGAAAAGCTTTACGAAAGCCTGACCTCTTCGATTTCCGCAAGCGGAAATTACGTTATAAACGTTCAGAAGTCGGGAAGCGGAACTCTTTTCCACGGCGATAGCGGAACAGAAAAGGCAATCGACGAGGTTATTAACACAGACGAGACAAGTATTGTTGACGGAGATAACGTTTATTACAAGAAAACTCTTAAGCGTGTAACCGCAGGCGTTGAAACTACGACGACTCTTGAAATTATAGTTATTGACGGTGTAAAGTATTTCAAATACATCGTTCCCGGCAAACCGGTGCAGAAGTATCGCTCCGTCGTTTCAAGCAACGATTATAAGGAGGCAACCGAGCTTCTTGACGCCCTTGTGTGGGAATATGACGATCTTTTTGACGACGTAGATCTTACTAAAGTGACCGGTGGTAAAAAGGCCGATATGAACAAGGAAGAAACTGTTGGCGACCCCGATTTCCTTACAGCTCTTACCTATAACGCTCAAAGCTTCTTTGCCGACAACGCAGGTGCAAACGGAGCAGTGCTTTCAGGACTTCCCATCAAGTATTTTGAGGACTACGATTATACCGTAGTTTATGATTCAAAGGGCAGAGCGGTAGCAGTAGCCTATGCTTACGCTATGGGTAACGGCAACTTCTTCGCAGGCGACCTTAGCCTTGAAGCAACCGTAACCTACGGCAACGCAAGAGTGACAGCGCCCACCGATGCAGACGATTATCAGTGGGCAAAGGCAAACTAAATTCTGCTCATTTTCAAAAAATAAACAAAAAGACCGTACGGGAACAATTACCCGACGGTCTTTTTTGTATAAGGAAAACCACGCGATAGTCGCGTGGTAACCGGTGAGAGAAAATAAAATACGTTTAAGTGAGAAGAAAATGTTAGCACTAAACTGTCATCCCGAGCGGCAGGAACTGAATACGAAGACGAAAACCTGAGACGAGGGATCTCCTTTTGTGAACCGTCTGCAAATTTAGGCATTTGGCAAAGACGGTTGATCTTCTTAGACTCCCACTTGCTAAAGTCCAAGCACAAAAAGGCTCCAAGTCGGAGATTCCTCGTTGTTAATCTGCGTCTTCGGGTTAGGCAAGAGAGAATAATCCAAACTCGCTCAAAAGCCTAAATTTTCAGTGCTTTCGGCACTTATCACTCTTGCAAAGTCCACACTTGGCTGCGAGCGCCAAGCACCAAAATCATCTTAAAATTAAGGCTTTAGAGTTCTTCGGATTTGAAAGATAGCAGATTTTGCGTAAGGCGAGGTGAAAATTTGAGATAATATGCGGATATTATAAGAATTTTACCGAAGTATTACACGAAATCAGCATCTTTCAAACGGGTTCGGATTGTTCTCTCTTGCCTAACCGAGTGCCGATCGGAATGACAAGGATTGGTGCTCGTTTACGGGTAGCAGGTAATAATTGTATAACCGGCAGACCAATTCAAAGCTCACTTATGCATCGCCGGTAACAGTTAGGTCTATGCCCGAAAATGAAAAAATATGGTGATTTGCAAACAAATGTTTATATTTTCATCTCTTTTATCTTCATTATATCATAAGGAGTTGCCTGATATACGAAGTAGTTAAGCCAGTTGGTAAAGAGCAGGGTTGCGTGACCTCTCCAGGTAATGAGGGGAGCTTTTGTGTCGTCGTCGTTCGGGAAGTAGTTTTCGGGAACGTTCGGGTTTATACCTGCATTTTTGTCACGGGTGTATTCCTTATTTAAGGTGTCACCGTCGTATTCCGAGTGGCCGGTTAAGAATATCTGTCTGCCCTTGGGGGTGGAAACGGCATAAACTCCTGCTTTTTCGGAGGTGGAAAGAATTTTAAGTCCCTTGGTTGCCTTGATTTCTTCCTCCGAAACGGTTGTGTAACGGGAGTGGGGAACGTAAAATACGTCGTCAAAGCCACGGAAGAGTATAGACTTTTTGTAATCGACCTTGTGAGCGTAAACGCCCGAAAGCTTCTCTTCCATCTGGTATTTTTTAATTCCGAAGTGGTAGTAAAGTCCTGCCTGAGCGCCCCAACAAATGTGAAGCGTTGACTGCACGTGGGATTTTGACCACTCCATAATCTGGCAAAGCTCCTCCCAGTAGTCAACCTCCTCAAACTCCATCTTTTCAACCGGAGCGCCGGTGATTATCATACCGTCGTAATAATTCTCCTTTACGTCGGAGAACTGCTTGTAAAATGCGAGAAGATGCTCTTCGGAGGTGTTCTTGGATTTGTGGCTTTCTGTGTGTATAAGTTCTATCTCAACCTGAAGAGGTGTGTTGCCTAAAGCTCTCGAAAGTTGTGTCTCTGTGTCAACTTTAGTTGGCATTAAGTTGAGAATAAGTATCTTAAGAGGACGAATATCCTGTTTTATCGCCCTGGTTTCTGTCATAACGAATATGTTTTCGTTCTCTAAAATTTTAACAGCGGGAAGCTCGTTTGGCAGCTTTATAGGCATATCGGAAGCCCCTTTCTTGCTTATGCAAAATTAGAAATTAGAAATGATGATGAAAATTAGAAATTAGAAAATAAGGAAATTAAACGCAATCAAGCGCTTGAGCGATGTCTTCGATAAGGTCGTCTGCGTTTTCAATATCTTTAGCCTTCCCCAAGATAGGGGAAGGGGGACCGTCTTTGACGGTGGATGAGGATGATTTATACGCAATCAAGTGCTTGAGCGATGTCTTCGATAAGGTCGTCTGCGTTTTCGATACCGCAAGAGTAACGAACAAGGTCGGGAGAAACGCCTGCGGCAATAAGCTCCTCGTCGTTCATCTGTCTGTGGGTTGCGCTTGCGGGGTGGAGACAGCAGGTACGAGCGTCTGCAACGTGGGTTTCGATTGCGCCGAGCTTCAGTTCCTTCATAAACTTCTCGGCAGCAGAACGTCCGCCCTTAACACCGAAGCTGACAACACCGCAGCTGCCCTTGGGCATATACTTCTTTGTAAGCTCGTAGTAGCTGTCGCCCTCAAGACCGGGGTATCTTACCCAAGCGATTTTTTCGTGGTTTTTAAGGAATGTGGCAACTGCAAGTGCGTTTTCGCAGTGACGAGCCATTCTGACGTGAAGGCTCTCAAGTCCAAGACCGAGAATGAATGCGGATTGGGGAGACTGAGTGCAGCCGAAGTCACGCATAAGCTGCGCTGTTGCCTTGGTAATGTAAGCTCCCGCCATACCGAATCTTTCGTAGTAGTTTACACCGTGATAGCTCTCGTCGGGAGTGCAAAGGCAATCGAACTTGCCCGAAGCCGCCCAATCGAATTTGCCCGAGTCAACGATGCATCCGCCAACAGCAGAGCCGTGGCCGTCCATATATTTTGTAGTGGAATGGGTAACTATATCAGCTCCCCACTCGAAAGGACGGCAGTTTATGGGAGTTGCGAAGGTGTTGTCGATAATAAGGGGAACGCCTGCTTCGTGAGCAACCTTTGCAAAACGCTCAATGTCAAGAACGGTAAGAGCAGGGTTAGCGATAGTCTCACCGAACACCGCCTTGGTGTTAGGACGGATAGCAGCTCTTATTTCGTCCTCGGTAGCGTCGGGGGAAACAAAGGTGAAATCAACGCCCATACGCTTCATTGTAACTGCAAAGAGGTTGTAAGTGCCGCCGTAAATTGCGCTGGAAGCAACAACGTGGTCACCGTTTGAAGCGATATTGAATACAGCAAAGAAGTTTGCCGCCTGACCGGAAGAGGTAAGCATTGCGGCAGTACCGCCCTCAAGCTCACAAATTCTTGCGGCAACGGTGTCGCAGGTGGGGTTTTGAAGTCTGGAATAGAAGTAACCCGAGGCTTCAAGGTCGAAAAGCTTTCCCATATCCTCGCTGGTTGAATATTTAAAGGTCGTGCTTTGAATAATCGGAATCTGTCTTGGCTCACCGTTTCCGGGTTTGTAGCCGCCTTGTACGCATTTTGTTTCAATTCTTGTGTTGCTCATTTTATAAAATCCTCCTTAAAGGTAATTTCTCATATATAATTTATCAATTAGAATTTCTAATTTTTCATTTATAAATTTCTCATTTATAATTTCTCATTTTCTTTTCAAATGAAAAGAAAAAAGCCGCCGCCTCAAAAATTTTGAGACGAACGACAGTCCGCGGTACCACTCAAATTGCGCAAAAACGCCACTCATAAGGCTCAAACAAGCCCTGCGCCTCTAACGCTGCGCCTGCGTGCCGAGCTTACGATAACGCTCACTCTGCCGACTCGGGAGCCATAAGCTGCCGCCACCCTGCTACCGCTTTTCACCAAACGCGGCTCTCTGAAAACAATCCTGCGACGCCCTCTCCGTCAATGCCATTTTTTATATTTTTGTAGTTATTGTATCATAATATAACCGATTTGTCAATACCTTAATTTTGTCATTTTTCGCATATTTTAGCTAATGAGCAATGCCGAAAAAGAGGGAATGACGCATTTTTGCAAAGCCGAACAAAAATGACGAGGATATTGCTTTTTTCACAGTATCCTCGCCTTTTTACCCCTTCTCGTTATGCCGAAAGGTTGCGTTTTTATTCTTTTGTAAGCGCCGAGAGGAAATGCTTTATCTTCTCGCTCTTCGGATTTTCAAGCACCTCGGCGGGTGTACCCATCTCTTCAATCACTCCGTCGGCAACGAAGATTACCTTGTCAGCCACGTTTTTGGCAAATTCCATTTCGTGAGTAACGATAATCATCGTCCTGTCGGAGTCCTTAAGAGAACGGATTACCTTCAGCACCTCTCCCGTAAGCTCCGGGTCGAGAGCCGAGGTCGGCTCGTCAAAGCAGAGAATGTCGGGGGAGAGCATAAGAGCTCTGGCAATAGCTACACGCTGCTGCTGACCGCCCGAAAGCTGGCAGGGATAGCAGTTCCTTTTTTCGGAAAGTCCGACCTTCAAAATAAGCTCTTCTGCGTGAGCGTATATCTGCTCCTTGGTTTCAAAGCTCCTGCCCTCTTTTTCGGCTCTTTTCGAACGAAGCAGGGGAGCAAGAGTGAGATTTTCAAAAACGGTGTACTGGGGGAAAAGATTAAACTGCTGGAATACCATTCCGCAAAGAAGCTGGGCTTCCTTGTCAATTACGGGATTTTCTCCCGTTACAGCGTGGTAAACCTGCTTTCCGCCAATGGTTATATCGCCCTCGTCAGCCTGCTCAAGAAAGTTAAGGCAACGGAGCAGGGTGGTTTTGCCACCGCCCGAAGAACCGATAATAGCAAGAACCTCGCCACGCTCAAGAGAGAAGTCAACACCCTTTAGGACACTTGTTTTGCCGAAGCTCTTTTTAATATTTTTTACTTCTAAAAAAGCCATGTGTCAACTCCTGAAATAATTTAGCTTTTTCTCAAGCCTGCCGAGAACAATCGTAAGTATTCCGACGAAAATAAGGTAGTAAACGGCTGTGTAGAATAAGGGCCAGATGATAGCCTCTGCCGCCAGATTTTTGGCAAGTAGAATTATCTCGCCTACGAGAATACAGTTTGCAAGAGCAGTATCCTTAACGAGGGTGATTATCTCGTTGGACATAGGGGGAACGATACGCTGAATAACCTGCTTCAAGATGACCTTGCGGAAAATCTCGGATTTGGTCATACCGAGAACGTATCCCGCCTCGTACTGTCCCTTTGAAATACTCTCTATACCGCCGCGGTAAATCTCGGAAAAATAGCAAGCGTAATTTATTGTGAAGGCAACCAACACCGCAATAATTCGGCTCACGTCTAAAATTCCAAAGCGAATGAAGAAGAAATCGTCCATAACTCGCCAGGGGCTGCTGCCCAAAATAAGACCGGGGCCGTAGAAGATTATAAATATCTGAAGCATCAGGGGAACGCCTCTGATAATCCAGACAAAGCCTTTGGAAATGGCTCTGACAACCTTAAACCTGCTCATAGAGCAAAAGGCAATAGGCAAACCGAGGGGCACACCGCAAAGCAGCGTTACCGCAAAGATGAGCAAAGACACTCCAAATCCGCCAAGCAGGTGAGTTGTGACCTCTATAAACGTCATTGTGAATTCTCCGATATGAAATTATTTCTTCTGGTCGGAGAAGTCTGTAATAGTAGTGTTGCTAACACCGTACTTCTGCGCAAGAGCCGCAATAGTTCCGTCTGCCGCAAGTACTTCGAACTGCTCGTTTACTTTAGCGGTAAGGTCGCTGCCCTTCTTGAAGCCTACTGCATAATACTCAACGTCGCTGGAAAGAGAATCGATAATTACAAGGTCGGCATAATCGCCCTTGCCTGCATAGCTCTTTGCAAGCTGCGCGTCAAGAACTGCAAAATCAAGAGTGCCGGAATTTACTTCCATAAGGCAATCGGTCTGCTTGGTAACGGTTTTGATTGTAGCTCCCTCAAATCCGTTTGCATAGGTTTCGCCGGCAGAGCCCTTTTCAGCTCCGCCCTTCTTACCTGCAAGGTCGGCAGCTGCGCTGATGCCGGAGTTTGCCTTAACAACTACGACCTGGCGGTTCTCCATATAATTATAAGAGAAGTCAACCTTGTCTTTACGAGCTATGCCGTCGTCGTCGGCAGTATTGCAGGTAAATCCGTTCCATACGCAATCAATGTTGCCCGATTCAAGGTCGGTGTACTTCGCATTCCAGTCGATTTCCTGGAAACGAACGGTGTAACCGAGATTCTCGAAAACAGCCTTCGCAAGTTCGGTATCAAAGCCTACAAGCTCGCCGTCTTCCATATAGTTCATAGGTGCGTAGAGAGTGTATCCTACTACGATAACCTCATTTTGCTCGTCATTACATCCTGCAAAAATGCCAAGAGAAAGTACGGCTACAAGTAAAAGTGCTAATAATTTTTTCATTTTTTTGTCTCCTTTTCCACTTTATCTAACTAAAGCGTATATAATTATATCACTTTTTAAGAGCTTTGTCAACCGCTTTAGCATAAAAAAGTGAAAAGAAAGAAAAAAGGGGCTGCTTCATTTAGGCATAACCGAAAAAGAGCAAGGATGTCAAAAAAACACCGGCATCCTTGCTCTAACTTTTTATAATTTTAGTTTATAAGGTTGAAATTCTTTGAATTTCTCCTTTTTTATGCTCTTTTTCTATCTCCGACTGCGCCCTCCGACGTATACAT
>JAZTXO010000031.1:0-19760 GCA_045636445.1 Eubacteriales bacterium
TCTGGATAGAAGCAGTAATTCTCTGTATGTATCGCTGCTCTTTTGTATAGGTGTGAGTTCGTGCCAATAGGTAAGACCGAAGGAAGCAATGTGTATTGCATCTATATGGTCGTTTTTTACTTTTCTGAGGTTTTGAGAGCAAAACTTCTTCATTTTGAGAGGGTTAACGGCGGTAACGAAGATATCTCGTTCAACGAGAGCCTTAACCACTTGCCAGTGGTAATAGCCTGTATTTTCAAGAACGACACGAGCCTCCTCTCCATAAGAAATAATTTTGTCTGCGAGCTCGTTAAGCTCATTTTTTGTGTGAGAAACCTCGAACGGAGTCTTTAATACCTCACCGCCCAGCTTCAAAAAGCACACCGTGCTTTTGCCTTTAGAAACGTCAATTCCAATACTGATCATAAAAATCCTTTCCTTTAAATTTCTTAGTAACGTTACCACCAAGCTTATTACGACTCATGTTTGGCGCGTGACAAGAACGTATTTTTGAAAGGGTGGTCGCGACCACCCTTTCAAAAAACAGAACAACCTGCTTAATCGAATCTTCATAACAAGAAGGCGGATGACTGTTTAGAGCCCGAACGCGAAGTTCACCAAAGAAACGTCAGTCCGTTACCTTCTCAT
This sequence comes from Eubacteriales bacterium, assembly GCA_045636445.1. Classification (GTDB taxonomy): domain Bacteria; phylum Bacillota; class Clostridia; order Oscillospirales; family CAG-272; genus UBA1740. The sequence goes on from JAZTXO010000031.1 coordinate 628, forward strand.
TATAACAAAAATAAGCATAGCTTTCTACTCCACGTTACGTGGAATAGGGCTACGCTTATATTGTACCAAACAAAGAAGAAAAATATTTTTTCTAAAATTCATACTGCCGGTAAACTTCCTTACTGACAGTCTATTGACAAACCTGCATATTCTGGTATAATACAAAGAAAATGTTACTTTATTGATAACAAAAAGAGCTTTTGCTGGACATCCTCCGCCTTTTAGAGTATTGTGTGGTTGACCTCTGAAGGAAGGAGAAAATCCGTGAAAGTAGATTATGTTTTACTGGGTGAACGGATCAAATTTTGGCGGCAGCAAAGGAACCTAACCCAGGAGCAACTTGCCGAGAAAGTCGGGGTGACACCCGGATTCATAAGTCTAATAGAAATAGGAAAAAGACGAGTTAGTTTAGAATCGCTTCTCTCCATATGTGCGGAACTGGAGATCACATTAAACGAGTTGCTCGTAGGAAATCAGCTACCGCAGCCAGGCGATTACAATACAGAATTTTCAGAACTGATATCAAAACTCGATGAAGCCGACAAACAGCTGCTGTTTGAAATCACTAAAGCAGTATGCAAAACAATTAAGAAAAACAGGAGATAAAATGGGAAAAACATTCTTTACCAGCGACCTTCACTTTGGTCACGAAAATGTAATTAAATTTGATAACCGCCCATTTGAGACGGTTAAAGAAATGGATGCGGAACTAATCAGGAGATGGAATGCCAAAGTCGGCAAAGACGACCTTGTATACGTCCTCGGTGATATGATTTGGAAAAGCAGAAACGGTGAAGCCGAGCAGCTGATCAAGAGCCTTAACGGACAAATTATACTTATCAAAGGCAACCATGACCGCTTCCTTCATAACGCAAAAGCTAAAGCAGCTCTCACCGGAGTCAAAGACTATGATGATATCACAGTTACTCTCGAGGACGGAACTACAAGGCGGTGCATTCTCTCACATTACTATATCCCGATGTACAACGGACACTTTTATACGGCAATTCATTTGCACGGTCATTCGCACAATACAGAGGAAGCTTCCATCGAGCTTCAAATCTCAAAAATGCTTAACTCCAGAGGCTATAGAAACGAGATCTACAACGTAGGCTGTATGTACTGGAATTATGAGCCAGTAACACTTGATGAAATCTTAGCCGATCCGAGAAACAAGCACGATGCATTGGAAGATAATTTCGGAGATGTGCTAATGTGTGCAATAAAGGGTGCTATTAATATGCCGAGCAACACAATAGATATCGTGTATTCCTTCATAATGGACAACCTTCAGTTCATTGATCCAACTACTTTGGAACATATAAAGCGGTATGTATGGGAATGGGATACGGAAGTAAGCAATAAGCTGTTAGAAAAGATTCAAAACATACAAAAAGGTGGTTAAAAGTAAAGCGTGATTTACATAATGTCAGATATTCACGGTAGAAAAGACAGATTTGATGATGTTTTAAGACAAATCAAACTAACAAAAAATGATACTCTTTATATCCTAGGCGACGTGATAGATCGTAATCCGGACGGGATTGCGATACTGAAGTATATAATGCATAAGCCCAACATCAAAATGTTACTCGGAAATCACGAATATATGATGCTGAATGCATTGCAAAACGAGGAAGATATTCTCTTATGGTATCGCAATGGCGGGTTTATAACACATAAACGATGGAAAAAGCAACGCATCGCTGCAAGAGAAAAAATAGTTGAGTTCCTAAACGCCTTGCCACTCACGGCAGAGCTTGAAATGAATGGAATCAAGTATCACCTTGTTCACGGAAAATATCCCAAAGCGGAAATGATTGAAAACATCACTGCGGAGGAACTCAAGAAAGCAATTGTTTGGAATAGAGTGCAACCGGGAGAGGCGGGTCCCGAGGATGCCGTAGTCATATTCGGCCATACCCCCACAATATATTACCAGGAATACGATCCAATGCAAATTTGGTATAGGAAAAATCTTATAGGGATAGACTGCGGTGCAGCATACCCCGAAGGCAGACTCGCTTGTCTTCGACTCGATGATATGAAAGAATTTTATTCAAACTAATACAAGGAGCAATAATGGAAGAAAAAATAAAAGAACTTGAAAGAAAAATCGACTCACTATATCTAGCTCTGTACTACGAACTAATGTGTTCAATAGACAAGCTCATAAACAACAAAGTAACCGATACAGAAGAACTGTCATACACTCTTGAAAGGTGCTTGTGTTGTATCGAAGATAAACGTATAGAATATCAATTTTGGAAACTCATCAACTATGTTGAAACCTTCGATCGCGGACTCGGTACTTACTTTAGAAGATGCGAAGAGCTAATAACCCAAGGCTGTTAGAATAAAAGGTCGTTCCCTAACGGAGCGACCTTTTAACATGCAAAAAGAGTTGACATCAAATAAAAAACATTATTTAACATCGTCAAAAAAACAATCCAATTACATCATTTTCAAAAAAAATGACTAAATTAACTTGACAAATGATGATAATGAATGTATAATAGATAATGAAGAAAACTATAAACGAATCGAAAAAGCTTACAAAGGTGATTTGATGAGAAATTACAGTTATAAAAACGAATGGAAAAAACTGCTTACACCAGAGATAGTTACTTTACTTACAAAGATACACGAATACAAGGGCGAGCAAAACAATTTCCTTGGAGCAACCAAAGATACGCTTACCCATCTCGTTGAGATAGCTAAAATACAGAGTACTGAAAGCTCAAACAAAATTGAAGGTATCTATACATCGAGTGAAAGACTCACGAAGATACTAAAGGACAAGACTCGACCTTCCAACAGAAGTGAACAAGAAATTGCGGGTTACCGTGACGTCCTCGCTTTGATTCATGAGAACCATGAGCATATTAAAGCTACACCAAACATGTTATTACAGCTTCATAAGATGCTGTATAAATACGGTGGATATGATGGCGGTGTTTACAAATTCAACGAAAACGTAATAAGCGAAGAGGATGAAAAGGGCAACAAGAGAATTCGATTCTCTCCTGTACCAACCTGGGAAACTCCTTTGGCCATGGACGAGCTTTGCCGTGCCTTTGACGAGGCGATGGCAGATCCCGAAATCGATCCACTTCTAATAATTCCGATGTTCGTCCTTGACTTTCTCTGTATTCACCCCTTTGGTGACGGAAATGGAAGAATGAGCCGATTGCTTACATTGTTACTACTTTATAGATCAGGATATGTTGTTGGAAAATACATCAGTATTGAAAAAGCTATTGAACAAACCAAAGCTACCTATTACGAAGCGCTCGAAGATAGCTCTTACGGTTGGCACGAAAACGAAAATGACTACGGTCACTTTGTAAGATATATGCTCGGCATCGTGCTTGGAGCTTACAGAGAATTCAAAGATCGAGTACAAATCGTAGTCGAAAGCGGCTCATCTAAGACGGAGCGAGTGCGTGATGTTATAAAGAACACAATAGGAAAAATTACAAAAGCGGAAATACTCAAAGAATGCCCCGACATCAGCGACGTTACCGTGCAGAGAGCTTTGGCAGATCTTCTCAAAAACGGTGAAATAACAAAAATCGGTGGCGGTAGATACACATCATATATTTGGAATGGAGACTAAAAAATGATTACAGGTGAACTTAAAAATAGAATTGACGGACTCTGGGACGTGTTTGCAGCAGGAGGTCTTGTTAACCCCCTCGATGTTATTGAGCAGGTTACTTACCTTATGTTCATTCGTGACCTCGACGATACCGATAACCTTCGCGCAAAGGAAGCCGTTATGCTTGGACTTCCTCACAAGAGCATTTTTGCAGAAAAGGTTAAGGTGGGTGACAGAGAAATTGACGGTAGCCAGCTTAAGTGGTCAACCTTCCACGATTTCCCTGCAGGTAAGATGTACTCAACCGTTCAGGAGTGGGTATTCCCCTTCATTAAGAATCTTCACGATAACAAGGACAGTGCATACTCCAAGTATATGGACGATGCTATCTTCAAAATTCCCACACCTCTTCTCCTTGATAAGATCGTAACCATACTCGACGATATATACGTACAGATGGCACAAATTAAGGATAGCGATATCCGTGGAGATGTGTACGAATATCTTCTTTCCAAGATCTCGCAGTCAGGACTCAACGGTCAGTTCCGCACTCCCCGTCACATCATTCGTATGATGGTCGAGCTAATGGATCCGAAAGCAGACGAAGTTATATGCGACCCTGCGTGTGGTACGTCCGGATTCCTTGTTGCAGCAGGTGATTATCTCAAAGAGAAGCGCAAGGAAGAAATCTTCTTCGATAGACAGAAGAAGAATCACTATATGAACGGTATGTTCCACGGCTACGATATGGACAGAACCATGCTCCGTATCGGTGCGATGAATATGATGACTCACGGTGTGGACAACCCCTATATCGAATATCGCGATAGCTTGTCCGACCAGAACCCCGATAAAGACAAGTATTCTCTTATCCTCGCAAATCCGCCTTTCAAAGGTAGTCTTGATTACGATACCGTTTCTGCAGATCTTCTCAAGGTTTGCAAAACCAAGAAGACCGAGCTTCTCTTCTTGGCGCTCATGCTTCGTATGCTTAGAGTGGGCGGTAGATGTGCGGTTATCGTTCCCGACGGAGTTCTCTTCGGATCGTCCACTGCACATCAAGCAATACGCAAGAAAATTGTTGAAGAAAACAGACTCGAAGCAGTAATCTCGATGCCTTCGGGAGTATTCAAACCCTACGCAGGTGTATCAACAGGTATACTTATATTTACAAAAACCAACCACAGCGATACTGACAAAGTTTGGTTCTATGATATGACCGCTGATGGATTTAGCCTTGACGATAAGCGCAGCGAAGTCAAAGAAAACGACATTCCCGATATTATCTCGAGATTCCATTTGCGCTTTGAGGAAAATCTGCCCTCGCCTACGCCTGATGGATTTGTTCCCGACGCGCCTTTTGTGCCCGAATCTGCAAGAAAGCGCACCGAAAAATCCTTCTTCGTATCCAAGGATGAGATTGTAGGCAACGACTACGACCTCTCTATCAATAAGTATAAGAAGACCGAGTATAAGCCTGTCGAGTATGCTCCTACTTCTGAAATCCTCGCGGAAATCAACGCACTTGAGGAAAAAATTCAGAGCGGACTCAAAGATTTGGCTGGTTTGTTAAACAAATAAATCATTGCACTACAAGTGGTTGTTGCAAAAAATGCAATCACCACATCACTAATAAACTAAAGGTAATTGAAATGGCTAAGAAGAAAGATAAACCGCAGGTTATCAATAACATTCAAGAAATGAATCTTGAAATTGATTATGATAAACTTGCGGAAGCGATTGTAAAAGCGCAAAACCAGTCAACCATAATCGAATCGTATAACGAAGGCAGTGAAGGCGGTTATGAATATATACAAAAAACACTATCTGGCAAAATTAAAAGAAATTATTTTACTTTCTCATTATGTAAATTAATTTGTTGGATGTTTTACGCAATGGGAATAGGAGAAGTTTATTTAACGATAATATTTATCCCTATAATTAATAACTATATTTACGAACTCGCCTTATCTCAAAATTATTCTATCTTCTTTGCTAGGATAATAGGCTTCTCATCAGCAATTGCTTTTTTATTCATTGCAATGTTGATATTTTGTGTTTTATTTAACATAGCGTTTGAATTAAAAAAGGAACAAGATAGAAATTATATCATTTCCGTATTTTCAGGAATTGTAAGTTTTGCAGCTTTAATAGTTGCATTAGTAGCGCTTTTTAAGGGGGTGGGATAATGGCAAGATTAGGTGATTTAGTAACAATATCATCAAGCTCAGAAAAACTTAAAAGTGACACTTTTTGGTTGCTTAATTTGGATATGGTAGAACAGCAAACAGGAAACATTCTCGAATATAACTATGTTTCTAAAGATCAACTAAATGGATCTATTATACAATTTGACACTGATGTTGTCTTGTACTCTAAACTACGTCCAAATTTAAACAAAGTTGTATTACCTAAACGGGCAGGGTTTGCGACATCTGAAATTCTACCACTAAGACCAGATAGTAGCAAACTTTTAAGAGAGTATCTCGCTGTATATTTACGTTCGGATAATTTTGTGACTTGGGCTGTTTCGAAAACTGCTGGAGCCAAAATGCCTAGATTGGGTACCAAAGAACTTCTTAGCAAAGATATTCCACTTCCTTCATTGAGCGAGCAAAAACACATTGCTACTAAATTTAGCAAAATAGATCACTTAATATGGATTCGCAAACAACAACTTTCAAAACTGGACGAGCTTGTAAAATCCCGATTTATCGAGATGTTTGGTGACCCCGAAGCCAATCCTAATAGATGGTCTATTTCTAAGTTGAGCGAATTCTGTGATTTACAAAATGGCTATGCATTTAAGTCGGATGATTATTTGACAAATTCTACGGTACTGAATTGTAGAATGAGTAATATCCGTCCAGATGGTGGCTTTGATGCAGATTATCATCCCAAGTACTTACCTGATATGTTTTGGGAAAAATATAAAGATTACCGTTTGGTAGATGGTGATGTGATAATTGCTATGACGGATATGGCAAGCGACCCAAAAATCTTAGGTGTACCTACTATCGTGCGTACAAATGGAAAGAAATTTTTGCTAAATCAACGAGTGGGAAAACTAACTTTCTTTGATAACACAGCTATAAACAATGTTTATCTTATGTTTGTTTTATCACAGAAACACATTCGACAGCAGTTGGTTAAAAGTGCAGGCGGAAGCACACAAATTAATGTTGGAAAACCTGCTGTTTTAGGTGTTGAGTTTTTTGTGCCTCCGATGAAGCTTCAAGAACAATTCGCAGCCTTCGTCAAACAGACCGACAAATCAAAATTGGCGATTCAAAAGAGCCTTGAAAAACTCGAAATTCTCAAAAAATCGTTAATGCAAAAATACTTTGGGTAAAGGAGAATAAAAATGGAATTTTTGAAATGTATTTTTTCTTGGTTAGGCAATAACATATTGGATATTGCACTTGTTGTCGTAGGCGCATCTGCATTTATTACGTATGTTTTACAAGCAAAAAACGAAAGAAAAACAGCGGCAGCCTTAATAATCGAGCAAATAAACTCAACGGAAGCGATTATTGAGGATTTGAAAAATACATATCTGCATAACAACAAAACATTGGATGATAGCTCGGTTTATTTGTCAAGAGAAATTTTATATGACGGAGCGTGGTCTTCGTATAAACATCTTCTGATAAAACAACTTTCAAATTCAGAGTTTGATTTATTACAAAAATTTTTCAATTCCGCTTATCAAATCGAGAAAACCCGGTCGGATATTATATATTGTTTCAAACTATCTTGGAACAACAAATCGCTTGTGTATCAATTAACCAACGGAAAGTTTAATGATCCAACTTATGTTATCCCCAATACTTATACGGGAAATGCAAAAAATGCAACACAGTTAATTAAGGAATTCAATAATGCCAATCAGTCTACGATAGGATTCAATCCCCAAATTGCGTATGATGGATTATATGCAGAACTAAATAACTATACCTCATTGAGCGGAACTACTGCATATGCAAAGTTATTAAAGATAGCAGGACGAAAGTAATAATTGAAGCCTTGAAAGGCTCGAAACACTAAAAAAAACACTGATGCAAAAATATTTTGGGTGAGGTGATATTGTGGATCCAACAAACATTAATACGTTAATTGGAATTATTGGTGCAATTATAGGAATCGCGGGTATTGTTGTTACGATAATCAGCTTTGTAAGAAGGAAAACAATAACAATTTCAACAAAGACAAAATTATATATAAACCCATGTGAAAAAGGTGCTTTTGTTTTTGATTATTCAAATAATAACGGACAATACACAATAGGAACAAAAGAAAATACTTTTAATACAAAATGGTCAAAAGCAAGTAATACTTGTATTCATGCATGTAAAGATGGTCAAGGAATGGAATCCATTGCATTAATAAAAGCTCCAGTTGATTTGTCAAAAATTGATAGGATTGAAGGTGATTTTTCATCTCGGTGTAGAACTGCGTCTATCGGCGATGTAGTTGTTTGGAAAAACGAAAACGGAAAATACGCCTTAACAAAAATTATAAGAATAAAGGATGACTCGCGAGGCGATGTGACTGATGAGCTTGAATGTGAGTATCTTATTTTGAAATGAGCGAGAAGAAAATCATGACCAACTTTGATTTCCTAAAGCAAACACCCGATTTTGCTTCGTTTGCAGATGTTGCGATATCGGCAGAAAAGTTAATATACATAGATTCGGCAGCGTGCGTGTTTAACTGCCGTAGGGCGATGGAATTTGCGGTCAAGTGGATGTACTCGGTTGACCGTGACCTTGTTATGCCCTACGAGCAATCTTTGCACCTTCTTATCAACTCAGAGGAGTTCCGCGACATCGTCGGAAACGACGTTTGGCGCAGAATGGATCTCATACGCAGGATGGGTAACGACGTTGCTCACAAGGATAAGGCAATAACTGCTGACCAGGCAGAGCTGTGCCTTGAGAACCTTTTTGTATTCCTTGACGAAGTGGCATATCTCTATGCCCCCGAATATACCGAGCAACATTTTGATAAGAGTCTGCTTGTAAAGGACGAGTCTGCCGTAGGGAAAGAAGTCCCTGACATCGACTTTGAAGCACTCATCAAGGAAAACGAAGCACTTAAAGCAGAGCTTACCGCACGTCGTGAGGAACAGCACAAGACTTATGTTCCTAAGCCTCTTGATATTTCCGAATATAAGACGAGAAAGATATACATCGACTGGATGCTCCGTGATGCAGGATGGGCTGAGGGCAAGGACTGGGAGAACGAGGTCGAGCTTTACGGTATGCCGAATCAGAGCGAAGTGGGTTATGCCGATTACGTTCTCTTTGACGATGCGCACAAGCCTCTTGCAGTTCTTGAAGCCAAGCGTACCTGTGTTGATGTTGCAAAAGGCAGACAACAAGCGAAGCTTTATGCCGATTTGCTGGAGAAAAAGTACGGCAGAAGGCCTGTTATATTCCTTTCAAATGGATTTGACACGAGGATCTGGAACGACAAGTTTTATCCCGAGAGATGTGTAGCATCTATCTACTCAAAGCGTGATCTTGAGAAGCTTTTCAATCTGCAGACCATGCGTACAAGCCTCAAAACAATCATGGTTGACCGCAATATTGCAGGCCGGTACTACCAGGAAGGTGCGATCAAGGCGGTATGCGAAGCATTTGATAAAAAGAATCGTCGTAAGGCTCTTCTCGTTATGGCAACGGGGTCGGGAAAGACAAGAACGGTTATCGCTCTCACGAAGGTCCTTCTTGAGCACGGTTGGGTGAAGAATATTCTCTTCCTCGCGGATAGAAACTCTCTCGTTACACAGGCAAAGCGTTCCTTCGTAAATTTACTCCCCGATCTCTCGGTTGCAAATCTCTGCGAGGATAAGTCGGGATATGATGCGAGATGTATCTTCTCCACCTATCAGACAATGATGAACTGCATCGACGAGGTTAAGGATGAGAATGATAAGAAGCTCTTTACAGTCGGTCATTTTGATCTCGTTATCGTAGACGAGGCGCACAGATCTATCTACAACAAGTATCAAGACATCTTCAATTATTTCGATGCTCCTTTGGTTGGTCTTACCGCTACACCCAAGGATGAGATCGATAAGAATACCTATGAGATATTTGAGCTTGAAAACGGTGTTCCTACTTACGGTTATGAGCTTTCTCAGGCTGTAACAGACGGTCATCTCGTTGACTATATTTCGGTAGAATCAAAGCTCAAATTCATTGAGCAAGGTATCGTTTACGACGACCTCACCGATGAAGAAAAAGAAGAATACGAAAACAACTTTATAGATGAGAACGGTGAGCTTCCCGAAGCTATTGCTTCCTCGGCAATAAACGAGTGGATCTTCAACGAAGACACCATAAAAGAGGTGCTTCACGTTCTTATGAGTAACGGTCTCCGTGTCGATTACGGAGAGAAAATCGGAAAGAGCATTATTTTCGCAAAGAGCCATAGGCATGCAGAAATGATACACGAGATATTCGGAAAGGAATATCCTCATCTTCCCGGATACACCAAGGTTATAGATAATTACATGACCTACGCACAAAGTGCAATAGACGAATTTTCCGATCCTAAGAAGCTTCCGCAGATAGCAATATCGGTAGATATGCTTGACACGGGTATTGACGTCCCCGAAGTTTTGAACCTTGTGTTCTTTAAAAAAGTAATGAGCAAAGCAAAGTTCTGGCAGATGATAGGTCGCGGAACAAGACTTTGCCCTGGACTCATTGACGGAGCTGATAAATCGAAGTTCTACATCTTCGATTTCTGCGGAAACTTTGAGTTCTTCCGCATGAACAAGGGGAAGGCAACCGCAAATCAGATAGCCTTGCAGGGCGCTATTTTTAGACTCAAAGCACAGATAGCATATAAGCTCCAGGATCTTGTTTATCAGACACCCGAACTGATAGAATTTAGAAAGTCGCTTGTTGCGGATATGGTTTCGAAGGTTAGCGAGCTTAATCGAGAGAACTTTGCGGTTCGTCAACATCTCAAATACGTTGAACTTTACTCGAATCCGGATAACTACACTACTCTCACATACGAGGACACGCTCATTATGACCGATGAGCTCGCTCCGCTTATCACTCCCGATGAGGACGAGCCTTCCGCTGTAAGATTTGACGCTCTCGTATACGGTATCGAACTCGCTTATCTCGCCGGCAAAAAATACTCAAAAGCTCGTTCTGACCTTATGAAAAAGGTAAATGGCATCGCAAGTGTTGCAAACATTCCTGAAATCATGGCTAAGTCAGAGCTTATAAACAAGATACTTCACACAAGCTATTTTGACGATGCGGGCATAAACGAGTTCGAGCACATTCGTCAGGAGCTTCGCGATCTCATTAAGTATATACCAAAAGGCCCTGGCATCACTTATGTGACCCATTTTGACGATGAGATTCTTTCAACCGAATGGCACGAATCCGAGCTTGAATCGGATGACCTTAAGAATTATAAGGCGAAAGCAGAATTCTATGTTCGTCAGCACCAGGACAATACCGCTATCGCCAAGCTTAAGAGCAATCAGCCACTCACAAAGGAAGACATTGAATCTCTTGAGAAAATCCTTTGGAGCGAGGTTGGAACTAAAGCAGATTACGAAGCCGAATACGGTGAAAAACCTCTCGGCGAGTTCGTTCGTGAAATCGTAGGACTTGATATGTCTGCAGCAAAGGAAGCCTTTGCGGAATATCTCGATAGAGTCAACCTCGATGCAAGTCAGATATACTTCGTTAACCAAATCATCGAATACATCGTTCGCAACGGTGTAATGAAGGATATGTCAGTGCTTCAGGAATCGCCCTTCACCGATAGAGGTAGCATTGTAGAGGTGTTTACTGATATTAGCGTATGGCTTGGTATCAGAAAAATAATTGAGCAGATCAATGCAAACGCTGCAGCTTAAAAGGAGAAATATGAATAAAGACAAGAAATTATCAATAAGAAGCAGTACTGCAGAGTTTTTAATTTTCGAGAAGCAGGTCGGCGCTGATTCTATTGAGGTACGTTACGAGGATGAGACACTTTGGCTCACGCAAAAAATGATGTCAAACTTATTTGATGTTGAATCCAATACGATAACATACCATTTACAAGAAATATTTAAATCCGGAGAGTTAGATAAGGAATCAACTGCTCGAAAATTTCGAGTAGTTCAAACCGAAGGTACACGACAAGTTAGCCGAGAGGTTGACCATTACAACCTTGATGCAGTAATTTCCGTTGGCTACCGTGTAAATTCTATTCGTGCAACGCAGTTTAGACGTTGGGCAACACAGGTTTTGAAGCAGTATGCAATTACCGGTTATGTAATTGACCGTAAGCGCATGGAAAACGGTGCGTTTCTTGGCGAAGACTACTTCGAGCGTTTACTTGAGGAAATTCGTGAGATTCGCTTGAGTGAGCGTAGATTTTATCAGAAGATTACCGACATTTACGCAACGAGCGTTGATTACGACAAAAACGCACCTACCACAAAGCTATTCTTCTCCACCGTTCAAAACAAAATGCATTATGCAATCACTGGAAACACAGCTCCGGAATTAATAATGAGGCGTGCTGACAGCAGCAAGGAACATATGGGTCTTACATCATGGGAAGATTCTCCAAACGGTAAAATATTAAAATCCGATGCAACCGTAGCAAACAATTACCTGACAAGAGACGAACTTTCCGATTTGGGTAGAATCGTCAACTCTTTCCTCGATTTAGCCGAGGATTTTGCTAAGCGCAAAGTTCCTATTACTATGGAAGATTGGTCAAAACGATTAAATATGTTCCTGGAACTTACCGGAAGAGGGGTTCTCAAGGGTGCCGGAAATGTTTTGAGCGCGGATGCCAAAGCTTTCGCCGAAAGCGAGTTTGAAAAGTACAGAATTACCCAGGATAAACTGTATCAAAGCGATTTTGACAAATTAGTGGAAAAAACAAAAAAATAAGTCTGGACTTTTCCAAAGTTATGTGGTATTGTGTTGTGCTAACAGGAGGTGCAACCGATGGAAAGCATAATCAAAGAACTGTGGCACGGCAATATCATACCGCAAGATGACAGTAGAAACAACTCGCCCGAAATGAAAAAGCTCATAGAGTACATGTCTCGGCATCATGATGCTCTGGTAAAGACGATGACCGATGAGCAAAAAGAACTGTTCATCAAGTTCGACGACTGCTGGAGCGAGTATGCGAGTCTCGCAGAAGAAGCGATATTCGTCTATGCGTTCAAGCTCGGCATGAGAATCGCGTTTGAGACATTGACGGACCAAGAATCATAAAAGTGTATCGAATTAATACGATAAGACAAAAAAACACGACCTCGGAAAAACGAGGTCGTATTTTTTTTGATCAATATGTTTCAGAGTCTTCCAATTTCTTCTGAGCAGTCACATAAGAATTAATTAGATCTTCTACATCCTTAACAAATTCTTTTCTTTGTGCTATGTCTAGTTCCGCTAATGATTGATAATTTAAGCTGCTTAATTTCAATGTAAACCATAAATTTGCATTCAAGTTGTTTGAAAACTGCGCAAGTCTTTCGTTTGTTGTTCTTATGTTTAAATCACTTGCAATCTTGAATTTGCCTAATATTGATTGTATTAATTTGAAATTTTCATTATCAAATGATGTAAGAAGTTTCTCAATTTCTTCACGAGAACTCGCCCTGCTTAAGATTTCATCTCGTTCAGGGATAGAATAGAATTTATAGCTGTTTAAAACTTCTGTAGTTTTATCATAAATCTCACGATATTCAATGTCCGAAATTTCTACGATGTTATTGTAAACTTCGAATTTGAAAGTATAGAAAAGAATACAAAAAACAAATATATAACATTCAGATTGAGTTACACCATCAAGAATATCATTCAATTCTTCTATGCTTAATTTGATTTTAATAGAACCGCCACCATCATCCTTGCGTGGATACCATACATTAAACTTTATGGTTTCATCTTCAATGTCTTCTTGTGACAATGATTCGTTTGCGTTGATCCTAGCTAATAGCATATCTCTTGACAGATTCAGCTCACACAACTTATCGTTTATAAAGGAAATTAATTCAGTTGGTATTGGTAAATGTCTGTAAACCGTGTCGTAATTGCAAAACCAAATTTCTTGATCAATATCTTTTTTTGAATAATTGATTTGCAAGGACGCATATATGCGTTCCCAAGCCTCCGTACTTTTATACGAATCACCCAGCAAGAATTCAAATATTCTCTCGACCGTTTCTAATTCAATATTTTTGAGTTCTTTCTTTTCTAATTTTGTGATATAACCAGGAGTTTTTCCAATGTATTCAGCAAGGTCTTTTGATTTGACAGAATTCTGAGTACGTAACATTTTTAATGTTTCGACCAGACTGTCCGTTACAACGATTTTAGGCATAAAATCCTCCACAAAAAGATCTATGAACCATTATACCATAGAGAAAGGCGAATGTCAAGTAATTATCGTCAAAAACCAATATTCAAAAAATTGAAGGTTATTTTTTGAAAAACCGTTGACATTGTCGCTGCTATGTGCTATAATGATTTAGACAATGAAAAAAGGGTGTCGCCAAACACCCTCTTGCGTCTATTTACCGTGTGGTAAAATATCCTATTGCAAATTTATTTTAACACATCTAAATGTAAAAATCAAGAGTTTTTTGATTTTTTATAGAACAAGCGTTGTACGAAAGAGAAAAGGAGGAAAAATGCAATGCATTGTTCTACATTTTGCCTGTTGCATGAAGCGCAAATGTGTATATTCCTTTTAACTTATTACTAACTACGATTGTTTACTAAACCTCTAACATAGAGGTATAAAACAATTCAATGAAAATGTAATAAGAAAGGAATTAGTAAATGAATAAAATTAACAAACTCGGTATGATATTCGACAAAATGGCTGATGAACTCAACATCACTACTACGATGCTTGAAAAAGCCGAAACCTCATACAATGCACTCGGAGATTACCTCAAAGGATATAACAGCGAATGGGAAATTCATATGTATCCCCAGGGTTCGTTTGAATTAGGTACGGTCATAAAGCCGTTAAATGAAGACGAGCAGTACGATGTAGACTTGGTTGTTCTTGTCAAAAAACCAAACTTTGACCCCCATACCCTGCGTGAAAACATCAAAAAGGCTCTTACCTCTTATGGCAGGTATAATAGGAAGGTTGAAGATAAAAAGCCTTGCATAAGAATACAGTATGCAGAATCTTCGCAATTCCATATGGATATCGCTTGTGCAAGGAATACTGAATCTATCTATAACGACGATACAATAGAAATTGCTCGACATGATGGCGAGGATACCTATTATTATGATGTAAGCAATCCCAAGGGATATATTGACTGGTTCAAACGAACTATGAAGTATACGCAGATTTTGAACGAAAGAGCCGTATACAACGCACACACTAAAGTGGAAGACCTTAAACTGTCAAGATTAAGAACTCCGCTACAAAAAGCAGTACAAATTTTGAAGCGCCATAGAGATATGCAATTTGCTGATAGGCCTAATTCTGATGATAGACCGTCTTCTATCATACTTACTACATTATGTGCTAAGGCATATGAAGAAACTTACGGCTTATACGAAAAAGATAATGTATATCTTACTGTGTTAAATATGCTCGAGAAATTCCCTAAGTATATAGAAAAAAACAGCGATGGAGAGTATGTGTTAGCTAACCCGTCAAATACCAAGGAAAACTTTCTCAAAAAATGGAATGATGATGCATCTCTTGTGACAGCATTTACCGATTGGGTGTCAAAGGCAAAAAAAGACCTTGCAGACTCGCCTTATGCTTTCATAGAGGATAATCCTAAGAAATTTAGAGATGTGCTCAATGAATCTTTTGGTGCTACGGTTACAGCAAGAGCTTTGGAGAGTTACGGCGAAAAAATTGGTCGTTTAGCCGAATCAGGAGAAATGAGATACAACAAAGAAAACCATACCGTTATTCTTAACAAAGATAAAGGTACTAGCTACAATAAGCACACTTATTTTGGGGGATAAAATGGCGCGTCAATACATATTAAATGCTTTTAGAAATATTAACCAACTATCGTGTTTATCAAATTGCAAAATTCTCTACAACAAAAGAGGAAACACATCAGCAGAGTTGTTAATCCGTGATGGAAAATATAAATTAAGAATCGATATCAAGGCTGGAAAACTTCCCGATGTATACGTTGTCGAACCTGAAATCGATAGGAGCAACCCCTTGGAAATACACACTTTCGGTTTCAAGTATCATCCCTATTATAAAAAAGAACTTCCACTACTTTGTTTAACTCATTTAGACGAGGATAAGACCAACACATCGATGCCTCTAACTGAAACTTATATTCCGTGGGCAATAGAGTGGACAGAATTTTACGAGTTGTGGTTACTAACGGGAACTTGGTACGGTAAAGGAATCCACTCAGACGGAGGTAAAAAAAATGAAAACATGTAATAAAATTGTCATTGCGATAATTCTTTCTTTGCTGTCGGCAGCTTTAATTACAGCAATAATTGTTGGGGAAGTTTACCCTATAGTTGCTATTTCAAGTTTAAGCGGTACGGCATTGGGATTGTTGCTTCCTGTAAATTTCCAAAAAATCCAAGACTGCTTTGACAAGAAGAAATGGCAACCATCTTTGCGTAAGCTTTGGAGAGGAAAGCTATTAAAAAAGGATTCGTTAATAAGAATTTCCTTTGCATATTTATTCAGAATTCAAGTAGATGGCAAATATTTTCTTGTTAAAAATGGACGCGGAACACAAAAGTATCAACCGGTTGGTGGTGCATACAAATATAATAAAGCCGAAAAACGTATATTGTCGAGCGAGTTTCAAATTGTATATGACAAAAAAATTCCCATTGATGATAGTTCTCGTGATGACTATAGATTCTTTGTGTACTCCAAGGATTTGAAAGCGTTTATTAAACGTTTCGATGCAACAGTGGATAGAGAACGTGTGAATGATTTAAGTCGCGAATTTAAGGAAGAAATGATTCAAAGCAAAATCGTAGATTTCACACATATAGAGTATAGATACTGCGGAAGACACTTTACGGAGATTTTATATAGTAGGCATTTTCAATGTTATGAGTTGCTAATGGCAGATGTGGTTGACCTTCTTTTGACAAAAGAACAAGAGGATAAGCTTAGAATGCTAATGGCACAACCTTCTGAAGAATATCATTTCGCAACAGCAGAAGAAATAAAGGCTCTGGGTGTTATTGAAAATAGTGAAAAGCTCAAAGAAATTATTTCTGACCACACATTCAAAATACTACAAGAAACAGAAATTGAGTTGGAAAAAACAAACACTACAGACACTACATTCAGCATCGATTTATAAAAACTTATAACTTTATCTTCGCCTCAATGGGATGCGTGAAAACGCACTTACCCATTGAGGCATTATTTATATTCAAAATTCGCCCTGTGTGACAAATCTGAGTCAGCTAAGGCAAGTATCCCTCAAATGATTTTCCGAGCGATTGTAGCGAGTTTTTACCCCCAAAAACCCGCCTTTTTGCATCAGAAATCGAAGGGTAGATAGGTAGTAAAAAGATATAAATTTTCCTGCAAACCATTTGAGAAAATTAGTTATAGTTCTTTAAATAGTACACTTTTGTGCTATAAGATTATCGTCAGGAGGTGAAACTATGGAACTCGACAGAACTCTTATAGATAAAGAAAGCGCGTTAATTCCTGAGGAGATAAAGGCTTATCACGAGAAAAACGATATAACCGTTGCGGTTCGCTATACGATCTCAAGAAAGTGAATGGTATTAAAGCTTCGATGTTTGTTAAAACTCGTAATGTGACGAGCAAAGCAACTTTTTAATAAGATGTTAGAAGAAGTGTCAGATATGAGAACGTAACCAACTATCAAGACTTGCTTGACAAGATGAACGCATTAAATTAAAACCAAGGGATAGGTTCAATTAAGAGCCTATCCCTTTTTGACGTTTCGAAGAAAAAAGCGATTTGAGCGAGAAAGTGCTCCACCGAGGCAACTATGCCACCCCAGGCGCCAAACAGCGATTGTGGGCGGTTTCCCGAGGCGTGAGCGAGGGGTGTTGCACTCAAGACGGAGGCTGAATCGGAAGCAGTTAATAACAAAAATTTTACCACTATTAAACAAAGAAAACGATGCTCTGAAAACCTTAGAGTATCGTTTTTTATCGAATTTTGTTGTACAAAAGTTGGGCTGAAAAGGCAGGAAAAATCTCTCATATACTTTCAATTTGACGAAAGGTATGTTATAATGGTGACACAAAGCAAAAAAGGAGGTTTTTTATGAAGCGCATTGTAAAAATTACAATCAAGGGCTCATCAGGCTATTGCCCAATCGACGAAGCCTATAAGGACAAGCTCACAATTACATCTTCCTCCATTTCATACGAGTACACACCGGAAATAGAATCCGAAATCAACAAAAAAAGGAAATGGTCTTATAGGACTAACAGTCCCATTTTTGCGACGGCCTTTGAAAAGATTTCGAGCATGATGCCTCCTGTTTTATACAGCGATGAAATACTGATGGCAAAGGATTCTGGATCGATATATTTCTCGGTTACCTACGAAGATAAAACGAAAGACTATACAGGATATTGGTGCACCGGAGATAACTTTTTTGATCTGTTTAAGATGATAAAAATCTCGTTCCCGCACCGGAATTTATCCCTGCGGTGCTACTAACAAATGATGATTACAGCGAGGACGAAGAATGAAACTCGACAGAACCTTACTAGACAAAGGCAGACCTCCGACAGTAGCGGAAATGAAGGACTATTTCAAGAACAATGATTATACTACTGCTCCGCCGACCTTTGATACATCACGTGCAAAGCGAAATGAAATGAATGTTTACATGAAAGCGAAGGCTGTGTTCAAAGAAAATTGGCTTAAAAATCAAGCAAAGTTCGGCGGCAACGGTTCGTTCAAAGACTTCTCTGAAAACCATCCTCTCGTAGTTCTGGAGCATGCTGACGAAGATTTGATTTCAGGTGCTGTCACAAATATCATTTCCGATCCGGTATTGTACGAACAAATTATAGAGTCCTTCTACGATGCCATGCAACCGCAAATCAAGTTGGCAATTGATACATACGCACAGAAGAATAACAAAAACGTTGATGATTTAACCGACGACGAAGTGTCATTTGTGATCGACAAATTCGTGGATCTGTTCCTCGATAAAATGGTAAATTTACAGATGCAGTCGCAGAGCGTTCCGGAGCTGATAAAGGGAACAAATGAGATCGGTACACACGAGGACTTTAGCGATAAATTTGATGAAAATTTCTCTCGTGCTGACTTCTATCGTAAGTGGGATCACACGAGAACTAAAATGGGAAAGATATTTTCGTTCAGTGAAGTAACAGAAGATGCCGATGCACAAGCTGATCTTGAAGAAAATCTTACCGAAGCTCATACGCTCGGATACAGTGAAAACGAAGTTGCCTATTCGGAAAAAGCATTTATGAAATTTGAGGCTGTGTATTTATCTCTGTTAGACGAGGTTGAAATAGGAATTTACGACCTAAGA
>JAZTXO010000032.1:0-8860 GCA_045636445.1 Eubacteriales bacterium
GGTACTCTACGAGCACCCGGAGGCAGACTTTATGGATATGGCAATGAGATTCATTGACATCCGTAAGAGAGTTTACACCTTCCCGAAGATGGGTGAGAAGGCATACTTCATCGCAATTCCTACCTCTGCAGGTACCGGCTCTGAGGTAACTCCCTTCGCAGTTATCACCGACGAAAAGACCGGAGTTAAGTATCCTCTTGCTGACTACGAGCTTCTTCCTAACATGGCAATTATTGATACAGATTTCCATATGTCCGCTCCTAAAGGCTTGACTGCGGCTTCCGGTATCGATGCTGTAACTCACGCAGTTGAGGCTTACGTTGCAATGCTTGCAACCGACTATACCGACGGACTTGCTCTTCAGGCGCTCAAGAACATCTTCAAATATTTGCCGAGAGCATACGAGAACGGTCAGATCGACGTGGAAGCGCGTGAGAAGATGGCTAACGCTGCTACTATGGCAGGTATGGCATTTGCTAACGCATTCCTTGGTATCTGCCACTCTATGGCTCACAAGCTCGGCGCATTCCATCACCTGCCTCACGGCGTAGCTAACGCTCTTATGATTGAGGAAGTTATCCGCTTCAACGCAAGTGAAGCTCCCGTTAAGATGGGTACATTCTCGCAGTACGATCATCCTCACACCCTTGCAAGATATGCAGAGATCGCAGATTACCTCGGACTCGGCGGCAAGAGCGACGAGGAGAAGCTTGAGAAACTTATAGGTGCTATCAATGAGCTCAAGGCAAAGGTTGGCATCAAGGCTACCATCAAGGACTACGGCATCGACGAGCAGGACTTCCTTAACCGTCTTGACGATATGGTTGAGCAGGCATTCGACGATCAGTGTACCGGCGCTAACCCCCGTTATCCTCTTATGAGTGAGCTTAAGCAGATGTATCTTAACGCTTACTACGGCAAACACTTTGTTGAGCCTGAGATGCCTCTCAAGGATCTCGACGTTCAGGCTCCCGATGCAATCAAGACTCCCTACCGCAAGGGCAAAAAGGCGTGAATTTTAGGAGGATATACACATGAAACTTGATAGAGTAATTGCAGTAAGAAATAACAAGACAATCTACCGTGACGGTGATAGAGCCATTAAGGTTTTTGGTGCAGACTATTCCAAGGCTGACGTGCTTAACGAAGCACTCAATCAGGCAAGAATCGAAGAAACCGGACTGAATATTCCCAAGGTGCTCGAGGTCACTATGATCGACGGCAAGTGGGCAATCGTTTCCGAGTTCATTAAGGGTAAGACGCTTTCGCAGCTTATGGAAGAAAATCCCGAAAAGAAGAGCGAGTACATTGAGCTTCTCGTAGATCTTCAGATGAACGTTCACGCAAAAACCTGCCCCCTTCTTAACAAGTTGAAGGATAAGATGAGCCGCAAGATCGCAGCAACCGAGCTTGACGCTACCACCCGTTACGATCTTCACACCCGTCTTGAGGGTATGCCTAAGCACAATAAGGTGTGCCACGGAGATTTCAACCCCTCCAACATCATTATCACCGAGAACGGTCTTCCTTACATTCTCGACTGGTCTCACGCAACGCAGGGCAACGCTTCTGCTGACGTTGCACGTACCTATCTTCTGTTCTGGTTGAACGGAGATATTTCCGGCCCAGAGCTTTACCTTGATACCTTCTGCCGAAAGAGCGATACTGCAAAGCAGTACGTTCAGAAGTGGATGCCTATCGTAGCCGCTTCTCAGTCGGTTAAGGGCAACGAGAAGGAGCGCGAGTTCCTTATGAGCTGGGTCGGCGTTGTAGATTATCAGTAAACGAAGAAGAGTTCACTACCCATGCGAGGCGAATCCTCGCGTGGGTCAAGAAAATTAAATGAATATTGAGAGGTAAAAATATTATGCTTAAAATTACAGTTTGTATCGGAAGCTCCTGCCACATCAAGGGTTCTCGTCAGGTAGTAGAGCAGCTTCAGTATTTGATTGCTGAGAACAACCTCGGTGATAAAGTAGAACTTGGCGGCACCTTCTGCATGGGCAAGTGTCAGCAGGGCGTATGCGTAACGGTAAATGACTCCTTCCATTCCGTTACTCCCGAAACTACCGGAGAGTTCTTCGCTAAAGAAGTTTTGGCAAAGGTATAATAAATATGTTGTTCGTTCAGGTTTGTGTTGGCTCGTCTTGCCACCTCAAGGGCTCTGCCGATATAGTAGAGCTTTTAGAGAAAGCCGTAGAGGAACATCAAATCGAAGATGAAGTTGTGCTTTCCGGTAGCTTCTGCATCGGAAAGTGCAACCGAATCGGTGTTACCGTACAGGTAAACGATGACGTTCACGTAGGCGTGACGAGAGAAAACTTTAGAGAATTTTTCAAGAAAAATATACTTGATGTGATAGAAAGTGAAGGGAAGTGACGATTATGGCAAATTGCTTGACACTGAAAAAATCAAACTGCAAAAACTGCTATAAATGTATCCGTCACTGTCCCGTAAAGGCAATTCGCTTTTCGGGTAACCAAGCGCATATCATTGGCAATGAGTGCATTTTGTGCGGTCATTGTTTTGTTGTTTGTCCTCAAAATGCCAAGGAGATAGTAGACGGTACGGAAAAGGCGAGAGTTCTGCTTCAAAGCGGCGATCCCGTCGTTGTCAGCCTTGCGCCTTCGTTTATTGCCAATTATGAAGGTGTAGGAATAGAGTCTATGCGCCGAGCACTTAAGAAGCTTGGCTTTTTCGATGTTGAGGAAACTGCAATCGGTGCAACTATCGTTAAGACGGAATACGAGCGTATGCTCCGCGAGGAGGAAAGAGATATTATTATCTCCTCTTGCTGCCATTCTGTCAATTTGCTCATTCAAAAATATTTCCCATCCTCTCTTGAATATCTCGCAGACATTATGTCGCCTATGCAGGCGCACTGCGCAGATATTAAGAAAAGAATGCCTAACGCAAAAACCGTATTTATCGGCCCGTGCGTTGCAAAAAAGGATGAAGCTGAGCACTATGAGGGGATTGTTGATGCCGTTCTTACTTTCGAGGAGCTCACCAATTGGCTGAAGGCCGAGCGTATTGAGCTTGAACAGGAAGTTGACAAAACTCCCGAGAGCCGTGCGCGCTTCTTCCCGACAACGGGAGGCGTACTTAAGACAATGGCACAGAATGTTCCCGGATATACCTATATTGCGCTTGACGGTGTTGAAAATTGTATTTCCGCGCTTAAGGATATTGAAAGCGGAAAGATCCATAAATGCTTTATTGAAATGTCTGCTTGCGTCGGTAGCTGTATCGGCGGCCCCGTTATGGAAAAGTATCACAATACTTCTCCCATTAAGGACTTTATCACCATTGCAGATTACGCCGGCGAGCACGACTTTGACGTTGTACAGCCTGCTCCTATGGAGATCAAAAAGCATTTCACTATGATTGAGCATAAGCTCATGAAGCCTTCCGAGAACGAGATCATGAACGTTCTTCGTCAGATGGGCAAATTCAAGCCTGCCGACGAGCTGAACTGCGGATCTTGCGGATATAATTCCTGCCGTGATAAAGCAATCGCTATTATTCAGGGCAAGGCGGAAATCTCTATGTGCCTTCCTTTCCTTAAGGATAAAGCCGAAAGCTTCTCGGATACCATCGTTAAGAACACTCCCAACGGTCTTATCGTGCTTAACGAAAACCTTGAGGTTCAGCAGATAAACAATGCGGCTCGTAAGATTATGAATATTCGCGCAGCATCCGACGTGCTTGGCGAGCCGGTAGTTCGTATTCTTGACCCCACACTCTTCGTTAAGGTTAAGAGCAGCGGCAGGACGGTACGTGATCAGCGCACCTATCTTGCGGAATACAAAAAGTATGTAGAGCAGACGATCGTTTACGATCCCGACTCCCATATGCTTATCGGTATTATGCGTGACATTACCGATGAGGAAGCAGACAGAGAAAAGAAAGCAAGAATCAACAAGCAGACTGTTGAGGTTGCCGATACCGTTGTTGAAAAACAGATGAGAATCGTTCAGGAGATTGCATCTCTGCTTGGTGAAACCGCAGCAGAGACCAAGATTGCTCTGACTAAATTGAAGGAGTCTATCGGCGATGAATGATTTGTGCGCAGATATCGGATATAAAAGCATCAATCATGTCGGCGAAGAGCTTTGCGGCGACCACGTAGACGTCGTAGAGGAAAATGAGAATTCCACCGTAATCGTACTTGCAGACGGTCTTGGATCGGGTGTTAAGGCAAGTATCTTGTCCACATTGACTTCCAAGATCATTTCGACGATGATGGCGGCAGGGCTTCCTATTGAGGAATGCGTGTCTACTATTGCTGCAACCTTGCCAGTATGCTCGGTGCGAGGCGTGGCATATTCCACGTTTACGATTATTCACTTGTTGAATAACCAAATAGCCGAGATTATTCAGTACGATAATCCCCACGTAATCGTTATAAGAGATTACGATATTTACGATTATCCCAAGACCGAAATGAATATCGGCGGCAAGAAAATATATAAGTCCACCATTAAGCTGCAAGAGGATGACGTATTCATCGCTATGAGCGACGGTTGCCCTCACGCAGGTATGGGCGGTAAATACAACTTCGGTTGGAAGCGCGAGGATATCGCAGGCTATATGCAGGCGCTCGTTGCCGGCGGATATACAGCAAAGAACCTTTCCACGATGCTTGTTGACGAGTGCGATAAGCTCTACGGTCACAAGCCCGGCGATGATACTACCGCTTGCATTGTAAAGGTTCGTAAGAGAGAGCCTATGAACATTCTGTTTGGCCCTCCCTCAAACAGAGACGACGCAAACCGAATGATGTCGCTGTTCTTCTCGAAGGAAGGAAAACATATCATCTGCGGAGGTACGACCTCGTCTATCGCAGCGAAGTATCTCGGTAAGCCCGTTCAGGCAAGCTTGAAATTTGAGCGTAGCGACGTTCCTCCTATTGCCCATATCGAAGGCGTGGATCTCGTAACCGAAGGCGTTATTACTATGAACAAGGTAATTCAGTACGCCAAGGATTATCTTGGAGATAACGAGCTTTACGAGGATTGGAATTTCAAGAAAGACGGTGCTTCTCTTATCAGCCGACTTCTGTTCGAGGAAGCAACGGATATCAACTTCTACGTGGGTAGAGCGGTAAACCCCGCGCATCAGAACCCCGACCTTCCTATCAACTTTAATATCAAAATGAACTTGGTCGAGGAGTTGTCCAACTGTCTTAAAAAAATGGGAAAACGCATAAAAGTTAGTTATTTTTGATGGAGATGTAAAGTATTATGCGCAAATTTGACACAAAAGTACAACATTTGAAGTACAAGGTTTTGAGAGAGGTTGCAAGACTTGCTTGGAACGATAAGCTTCTTGAGAACATACTCGACATACCCAAGAACATCATACCCGGCAAGGAATCGACGACCAGATGCTGCGTTTACAAGGAACGCGCAATACTCGGTGAACGCGTAAAGCTTGCAATGGGCGGTGATAAAAACAATCCTAATATTATTGAGGTAATCGAAATTGCTTGTGACGAGTGTCCCGTTGGCGGATTTGAGGTTACCAATGCTTGCCGCGGATGCCTCGCAAACCGTTGTGAGGACGTATGTAAATTTGGTGCAATTTCCTTCGACCACAATCACGTTGCACATATTGACAAATCAAAGTGTAAGGAATGCGGAGCGTGTGCCAAGGTTTGTCCCTTCAGCGCTATCGTAAGCCGTAAGCGTCCTTGCCAGAACGCTTGCAAAGTGAAAGCAATCTCGATGAACGAGGAGAAGGCGGCTAAGATCGATAACTCCAAGTGCATACAGTGCGGAGCTTGCGTATATCAGTGTCCCTTTGGCGCAATCATGGATAAGTCCTTTATGGTCAACGCCATCGATATCCTTAAAAAGAGCGAGAGGAACACAAGAGGTGGCAATTACAAGGTTTACGCCGTTGTTGCTCCTTCAATTTCGAGCCAATTCTCTTATGCAAAGCTCGGCCAAGTTATAACAGGACTGAAAAAGCTCGGCTTCCACGACGTTATCGAGGCAGCTCTCGGTGCGGATATGGTTGCTATGGCAGAAGCAAAAGAGCTTTCCGAAAAAGGACTTCTGACAAGCTCCTGCTGCCCGGCATTCGTGCAGTACATCAAGTCAGCGTTCCCGAACCTTGTAGAGCATATTTCGCATAATATGTCGCCTATGGCAGTTCTTGCGAAATACATCAAGGAAACTACTCCTAACGCAAAGGTTATCTTTATAGGCCCATGCACCGCTAAAAAGGCAGAGGCGCAGCTTGAGGAGGTTAAGCCCTATGTGGACACCGTCCTTACCTTTGAGGAGCTTCAGGCGCTGTTCGATAGCCGTGATATCGAGATCGAAACGCTTGAGGAAGGCGTTCTTGATAACGCTTCCTACTTCGGTCGTATCTTTGCCCGTAGCGGAGGTCTTACCGATGCGGCAACGCAGGCGATGAAGGAACAAAACATCGATTTCGAGATCAAACCCGTTGTTTGTGACGGAATTGAAGCCTGCCGAATGGCGCTTCTCAAGTTGAACAAAGGCATTCTTGACGGTAACTTCATCGAAGGAATGGCTTGCATTGGCGGTTGTATCGGTGGCGCAGGTTGTCTTACTCACGGAGAAAAGAGTAAAACCGACGTTGATAAGTACGGTCGCGAAGCGCTTGAAAAGACCATCGGAGATGCAATATCGATATTGAAATAAAAGTAACATAAGAAAAGGGTTAACCGTTTGATGAATGGTTAACCCTTTTGCATATTTAATTGTTATTCTCCCCGAAGTATGTTAAATGTCTGCGCTGCCATTCGTGCGGTGCTTTCAGGTGCAAGGACATAGATGTTCGTTGTGATAATATCTGCTTGTCCCAGCCTTTTCAATTTCAAGAATTTTAAGTAAGATATTATATGAATAAGCTATTGATGCCAACTGATGATGCAATTAATAGCTTTGACTTAACCATACCTGTGCATATTTCTAAAGTATCTTTAGCAAGAATATTTTTTTCTACTTTTGATGAAATCAAGGCTATGATTTTTTCAGACTTGTAAGTTAAATCGCCACATAAGACTATTTTCTCAAAATTAAAAATATTATTTGCAGATATTATTGCAATACTGAGATACTCTGCTTCTGCATCGAGTACACTTTCTTCGTTATTATCTACTACATCGCTCCATTTATTATAGGAGCTTGTCTTTAAAATTTGTGGCATGGAGGCATACATTTCAAGACAGCCGTGATTTCCGCATTCGCATTTTTCACCATCATACTTAATAGATGTGTGTCCCAATTCACTTGGCCCTTTAAACAGCGCGTCATTGATTACGATACCGGAGCCGACACCCTCGTCTATTTGTAAAGTCAGAAAATTTTCTGTTGCAAATGCCGCTCCAAAGTATTTTTCTGCGATAGCAGTTGCAGAAGATACATTTTCCAATACAACTTCAATCCCTGTCAGACGTTCAAGTTCTGAGGATATCGGGAAATTATGCCAATCTTTAAAGTTTGGCGGATTTAAAACAACACCGTTTTGGGTGTCAATAGGTCCCGGTGTTACCACAGATATTTTATATATTTTCGAACTATCAATTTCAGATTTTTTTATTTGATCATCAATAGTTCTTTTTATTTTTTGTATTGCTTCATACGGCTGACAGATTGCAAGGTCATCTTGTGAAACAATATTACCGCCCAAATCTGTTATTCCTACTGTAATATGATGTCTGGTAATATTTACACCAATTATATAAAAAGCTGTTTCATTCAAAGACAGTATTACAGGATTTCTTCCGACTGTTTTCGTTTTTTCTTCTTGTTCGTTTACAATTTTTCTTTGTTTTAAATCGTCGATAATTATTGTAACAGCGGCTTTTGTAAGACCTGTTTTCTTTGCAATATCCGCTCTGGAGACATGTCCTCTATTGATAAGAGAAAGAATTATTTTTTCGTTTTTACTACGCATTGCTGCCGCATTGGTGCCTTTTTTCATTTCATTTACCTTTTCAACTCTTTATTCTAGAATTGTACATCAAATTTATCCTTTTGTCAAGTTAATCGATGCATTCAATTGAATGGATAAATGTGTGAGTTTTTCCTGCATCAAGCTTTATTATGCCTTCCTTTGATGTAATATCATAATCAGAGTCAACGATGTCCTGCACTCCACACCAGGGCTCAAGGCATATATAATTTGCATTTGGCTTTGTCCAAAGCAGAAAATAGTTGGTGTCGGCAAATTCAACGGAAACCTTTTTGCTACTGTTTTTGTGAACCAATGTTGCCTTGTTAAACTTTATATCTTTAAACACAAGCGCATCAACTGTAAAATATTCGTATTTAAGCGGAAGCGTTTCGCTGTTCTCTATAATCCTTACCGAATTATTCTCAAGCAGATTTCCGTCAAGAATAAAACTGTCCAGCGTTTGCTTCTCCTCAAATCTTATCTCATATTCTTCAATGCCTTCAGGGCAACTATAACCCTCGTGTGCGCCGATTGAAAAATACATTTTGTTCTCCGACAAATTCTCAACAATATTTGATACCTTTAATTTGTTGTCAGATAACTCAAAACAAATCTTCAATCTGAACTCAAAGGGAAACATTTCCATTGTTTCCTTGCTTGATTTCAAGACAAACTCTGCTTTTGTGTCACTTATGCGTGTTCCCTCGAATTCGGATTTTCTGGCAAAGCCGTGTTTTTTCAGTGTATACTCTTTGCCATCAAATGTGTATTTATCGTCCTTCAAACCTCCGCAAATAGGAAAAAGAACTGGCGCTCTGTATGACCATACCTTTTTATTTCCGTTCCACAGAAATTCGGTGCCGTTACTGCTGTTAATATACATCAACTCGCTACCGTAAGTATTGATAAGTCGGAGGCCAAGCGG
>JAZTXO010000033.1:0-14502 GCA_045636445.1 Eubacteriales bacterium
CTTCCTATCATATAGCACTCAGGGCCAACGCTTAAATGAGACATATATCCTTGAGGTACTTCCGCAAAGCAGTATTCGCCCTCGAATACGTAACAATGGTAGAGGGAGTTTGCCGAGGTGTCAAATTCGGTCATAATTGCCTTTGCGCCGTCAGACTTTGCATTAAATTCAAGCACCTTTCCGCTTCTCGAAGCTGTGGGACGGGGATCGTCTACAACGGTAAAGGTGGAGCTTGATGCGTTAGAAATCTTAACCTCGTCGGGTGCTTCGCCAATCTTGTTGCTGTCAAAGGTTGCAACGTTCTTTACAACTACTTCGGGAAGCTTTACAACACCGCCAAGACCTTCAAGTCTGTCAAGGAATCGTAATAAATCGGATTTTGTATATACGGGAACCATATCGTATCCGAGAACGAAGAACATATGGCTCAGAGTATCGGATATACAAATAAGAGTGGAGTTTATAGAGCCCTCTCTTGTGTTAGGAACGGATGCGGGTACGCCCTGGCTTAAATATCCGCAATGGAGATTTCCCGCCTGGTCTTGAGCGTAAGCAAACGAGCCGTCTTCAAGAAGGAACTGAAGCTGTTTTTGATGAGTTGAAGCAATAAGAGTGGGAGCAGAGTCATAAATACGAGTCATTATACTGTCGATTATTCTTTCTGCTTCGCCGGCAGAGCAGAACTTTTCGACGTTAGATATAATATTGCCGATAGCAAACCAGGTGTTGTATGCATAACATACAGTTTCCTCGTGCTCGTCTGTGGTAATCATATCTATGGCGAAGTTAGCCGCCTTTTCGGGGTAGGGCATAGGGATTTTAAGACTTTGATAGGCTGCCGAAATCTTCATAAGACCGTTAAGTCCCATATAGTCGTTTGCTGCATACCAATGTCCGGTAGACTCGTAGCAGTGAGAATCGAGCCATTCTTTAATGGTGTCAACGAGGGAATAATTAGCTCCCTGGGCCTTAAGCTTTATATCCAGGTTGTAAATTTCGGTTGCCTGAGAAGCAAGCTCGTTACCAACCGAATAGGGGTCGCTGTTTATGTTAAGAGAAGCAAGATATTTCTGGAAGGCTTCAAGACTTGCAAGGTGAGGAGTAATCGTACCCTCCGAAACCGCAACGACTTTGGAAACTGCCTGTGCCGGGGATCTGCCGATAGGAGAAGTCAGCATCATACGGGAAACCGGCGTTCCGTCAGCCAAAAGTCCATCGCCCTCAACACCCGTAGGAGTGTCGTATGTAGGCTTTGCGCCAAGTCTTGTAAGAAGGTCAAGTCCCTTTGTAAGGTCACGTCCTCTTCTTGCAAGTTTGGTATCGGTAAGCTCTTTGCCCCATTGAGGATGGTAGAAGTAGCCGTTGGGATCTTGCAATCCCTTAACGAAGCTTATCATCTGCTCCTGGAACCATTCGGGAAGAGCTTTCTTTAGGTCGTTTCCGTATTCCTCAATCATTCCCGATATACGGAGAAAGTCCATAGCCTGGGAGGTTGATTCAATATTGGGAAGATATCCGATATTGTTACGCGCCGAGTTTGTTACGTAAAAACCGCCGATTTCGGGATCGTAAAGGTCTGCCATCCATTCGATAGCCTTGTCGCTGTACATACCGTACATAGTTCTTATAGCCGCGGCAATTTCCTTGCCCGCTTCACCTTCAAGAGCCGCCCATTTCGCATCAAGCATAGCGTTATCAATTGATTCCTGATATGCAAGTACGTCTGCGGTGTTTGATATTAAGGTCTCGGTGGAAAGATTAAGTTTGTTTCCGTTAAGGAAATTTTTGATTAGACTCTTCAGTGCGGTTTCTTGCACAAAATCGTCGTATCCTTCGCACTCGTCATAAGCAACGGCAATAGAATTTCCGTCGCAGTAAATCACGTATCGGGGCAGATAATGACCCTCTCGCTCTTTTCTTTCAAGAAGCGTTCTTGCTCTTTGCGAGATAGCAAGTGAAGAGTCACCGATTACAATATCGGCATCCCCGTCAGCACTTGCGTCGGTAACAATATAGGGAATTTCACCAACCGCATCACCGAGAGCAACCTGCAAATCCTGTATTGCGTTGCTTATGTTTCCGTTTGTAAGGATTCTCAAGGCAGTTTCGCTTTGATTACTCTGGCTTCCTCCGTTATTTGAATTTCCCGAATCTTGATTTCCTTTTTTTGCACATCCCGCAAAGCAAAGTACAAGAGAAAGCATCAAGACTGCAAATATAAACAATTTTTTCATTTTCAATTACTCCTTTCAACCGAAAATAAAAAACTATAAAATTTCGTTTACAATAATTTTGAAATCTAGTTTATAATACTATTTTAAAACAATTAAGTTCTCGTTTCAATAAACATTTTGAGAAAATATATGCACAAAATTGTAGTCAAAAATAAGATGCACAAAAAAATATTTAATATATGTACACTATGTACAAAAGAAAAAAACGGAAGTAAAAATAGCCTTCCGTTTTGAAAATCAGCGGTATATTTTTTGGTAAATTTTTTTAACTTCCTTCGCAAAGAGCAAATCATCGCTGCTTACACTTTCAAATTTATCAAGCGAAAGTAAGTATGCAGGATCAAGTTTTAAAATTTGACAAATGCGGCGAAGCTGTTCTAAATTGGGTTCTTGCACGTTGCGTTCAATTTTAGAATAACTTGATTGGTTCATCGGAATTTGCGAAGCAACATTATCTTGGGAAAGATCCATATCCTCTCTTGCGGCTTTTATCTTGTCACCAATTTTCATAAAAAACATCTCCAAAATTAGTTTATTATAAACAAATTATAACATTTTTTACTAAAACTATTGCAAAATAGTGAAATATGTAATATAATGATGTATATTAGTAAGAAAATTACTAACAACACGATCTTTAATTTAAGGAGAAAGAAAATGGACGAAAACACGACCTACAAAGTTGAAGAATCCGAAACCGCCGAAGCTGAAGTTGGGACCTCGGATTTTGAAACAAAAAACGGGAAAAAAGCTTCAAAGAAAATAATTGCTATTATCGCTTGCGCGGTAGTTGTAATAATTGCAACTGTTGCATTGGTTCTTTTGAGTAATAAAGGAAAAGACAGCGATAACGATAGCGGTGCAAGCGCCGAGGATATAAGGGAAGTTGAGCTTGGTTTTGCAAAAGGCGCGTATCGTAAATTGAATACAACCAGCGAAAAATGCGTTGAATTAATTAATGGAATTTATGATGCTTGGTATTTTGCTATTTACGAATCGGATGAATGTAAAGATTATAATAGAGGATGGGAATTATCTTACAAACTGAATTGTAAATACAGCGAAATAGAGGATGCAATGGAAAAATTAGGGCTTCCGATTACCGCTTATTATGCTTTCGAGGACTTTAATTATACTGTAAAAATCGTTCAGATTATATATGAATCAAGAGGAGTTTATGATCAGATTGATGAGGATATGGAATATGTAAGAACGATGTTAAAGAAGATATCAAGCGAAAACTACGAATACACAGAACACGAAGACCTTACCTCGTACTATTCTGAAGTGCTTTCTTGTCTTGAGTTTATCAAGTCGCCTTCGGGTTCTTTGACACAATTGCAAAACAGAATTGCAAACTTTAAGACGAATACAAGCACCTATAAAAACAAATTAGGTATAGCGTACGACTAATATATAGACTTTAATTAACCAAAAAAGGTATTGTGCAAATGGAGTGACCGGTTTGAAGTACACTTCAATGCGCAATACCTTTTTTTGAGCTATTTGATGAACATCAATAGCTTAACTGGAAATGATTCTGAATTTTAAAATTCTGTTTAAATATCAAGTCCCGCAACGTCCTCGGGGGTTTCTCTTCTTACGGCAAGATAATTTTGGCCTTTAGAGAGCATAACGATAGGAGGTCTTGGAATTCTGTTGTAATTTGAAGCCATAGAATAGTGGTATGCACCTGTCGTAAGGCAGGCAAGAAGCTCGCCTCTCTTAATATCCGATGGCATAGGAAGATTTTCTTGAAGAATATCTCCGCTCTCGCAACAACGTCCCACAACAGACATTTTTTCGGTATCCTCTCCGAGAGGACGGTTAACGGGAAGAATAGTGTAGGGCGAGCCGTAAAGAGCGTATCTTGGGTTGTCGGTCATTCCTCCGTCAACAGAAACGTAGGATTTGTAACCGGGAATTTTCTTTACCGTGCCTACGGTATATACCGTAAGTCCCGAATCGCCAACGATAGAGCGACCCGGCTCAAAGGAGATTTTCGGAAGCTTTATACCAAGCTCCGATGCCTTGCCTTTAAGGAAATCGCCTATCTTTCCGATGGTTTCGCCAATATCAAGAAGCGGCTGCTCCTCGGTATACTGAACGCCGAAGCCACCGCCGAGATCAAGCTCCTTTGCAAGATAGCCGAATTCCTTATACATATCGTAAACGAAATTAAGCATTACCTCGGCTGTTCTTAAGTAAACCTCTGCATCAAAAAGCTGAGAGCCTACGTGGCAGTGATAGCCGCAAAGCTCAACGTACTGCAAAGACAAGGCAAGAGCAACCATAGACTTTGCCTGACCGGTTTCTATGGCAGAGCCGAATTTAGAGTCAACCTTTCCCGTAGCAACCGCAGCGTATGTGTGAGGATCTATACCGGGAGTGATACGAAGAAGAACCTTTTTCTTAATTCCCCTTGCAGCTGCAATTTTGTCAATTGCAAAAAGCTCCTCTGCATTGTCTACAACAAAGTATCCAACGCCCTTTTCAATAGCGTATTCAATATCCTCATCGGTTTTGTTGTTAGA
This sequence comes from Eubacteriales bacterium, assembly GCA_045636445.1. Taxonomy (GTDB): domain Bacteria; phylum Bacillota; class Clostridia; order Oscillospirales; family CAG-272; genus UBA1740. The sequence continues at coordinate 4,769 of JAZTXO010000033.1, forward strand.
ATGAAAATAAGCCTTTTCAAGAGGGAAGTTCGCAAGAGAAGCCGTATAAATTTCACCTCTCGAAACAACGTCAATGCCCATTCCTTCTTCCTTTACTATCTCGTAAAGACGCTTGAATGAAGCCGCCTTTGAAGCGTAAAGAGCCTGACCGCCATCGCCAAATGCAGCCTTGACGGCATTGATGTAGGCTTGGCATTTTTCTCTTATTCTCTCCTCGTCGTAAAGATAAAGAGGCGTTCCGTATTCTGCGGCAAGTGCCTTAAGGCTTTGACCTGCAAAAAGCAGCTCACCGTTTTTATCTCTTGTAACGTTAGTCGCAAAAGTCATGTTTTTTGTAGCAGTTGAAAGCATAGCTGTATTCCTTAATAAAATTACAGTAAATGTGCTCTAAGCTCCTCGGGCGAGAGGGCAGAGAGGTCTGCGGGTGCAACGTCAAAAACTGTCTTGCATCCAAAGTCGCAGCGGCAATACATCTTGTATATCGCTCTTGCATAAGCCACCAGCACGCTGGCGGTGAATTCGGGGTTAGAGTCAAGCTTTAAGCTAAATTCAACAGTATGAGTGTTCTCACCCTCTATACCGGTTTTTCCGTTGCGGATGACCGAGCCGCCGTGAGGAAGTCCCGAATGATTTTTGCGAAGCTCATCAAGGCTCACGAAATTAACAGTCGTATCATAGTCGGCAAAGTAGTTGGGCATAGTCTTTATCTGTTGCTCGATAAGCGCCTTGTCCGCGGACTCTTCGACAACTACGAAGCACTCTCTTTTGTGCTTTTCTCTCGTTGTAAATTCGGGGCATTCACCCTGTCTTACAGCGCCGATAGCTTCGGGTACGGGAATGGTGTACTGCCTTGCGTCAACAACGCCAGAAATGCGTCTTATAGCATCCGAATGACCTTGGCTGACGCCTCTGCCCCAGAAGGTGTAATCTTTTCCGTTTGGCAATACTGCCGAGGAATAAAGTCTCAAAACAGAGAAAAGTCCCGGATCCCAGCCTGATGAAATAAGGGCGGTATGGTTGCTTTCCTTTGCCGCTTTATCAACGTTTGCAAAATGCTCGGGGATTCTTGCGTGAGTGTCAAAACTGTCAATAACGTTGAAGTTTTTTGCAAGTTCGGGAGTCATTTCGGGCAGGTCGGTTGCGCTTCCTCCGCAGAGGACAAGCACGTCGATTTCATCTTTGAATTTGAGTATATCGTCAGCGGAGTAAACAGGTGTTCCGAGTAGCGTTTTCACCGTTTCGGGAGGACGTCTTGTGAATATTCCAACAAGCGTCATATCCGTATGATATATCGTTGCCGCCTCAACTCCGCGGCCGAGATTTCCGTATCCGTAAATACCTATTCTCATAAAAAATCCTTAAGTTTGATTTGTGTAAAATAATTAAACTCTTGCCGCCGTAGCCTTCTCGTCGGAGGAAACGATACTCTTCATATCGTAAAGACCGGCAGAACACTTAACAAGAAATTCGGCTGCCACGAGAGCACCCTCTGCAAACAAAGCTCTGTTATGGGCCTCGTGTTTTAAGGTGATGGTCTGGTTGGGAGTGCCGATAATAACCTCGTGTTCACCCACGATATTACCCATACGGATAGCGTGAATTCCTATTTCATCCGGAGTACGCTTTCCGTGGCCGGATCTTCCGAGATTGTTGTAAGCGGTCGGGCGAACCGATTTTACCGCATCGGCAAGCATAAGAGCTGTTCCGCTTGGAGCGTCAAGCTTTCTGTTATGATGCTTTTCGATTATTTCTATCTCCGCTTCGGGCATAGCTGCCGCAGTTGTTTTGGCAAGTTCGCAGAGCAGGGCGATTCCAAGGGACATATTGCCCGAGTAAAATACGGGAATACTTTCCGCAGCGCCCTTTATCAAGGCGATTTCCTCATCGGTGTGGCCGGTTGTGGCAACAACCACGGGCGTATTCGTCGAAAGGGCATATTCGATTATAGAGCCTATTGCCGAATGGTGAGAAAAGTCCACGATACAGTCTGCTTTTACCGAATCGGGAATTTTATCAAAGGAGGAGTAGGTTACAACGGCTTCTCTGCCGTCTGCCGCAGGGTCAACTCCGAGAGTAACCTTTGCGCCACGGTAGCCTGCTTCACCGAGAGCTACTACCTCACGGCCCATAAATCCTCGCAAACCGCATAAAAGTATGTTCATAGATAAACTTCCTTTTAAAATTAAATAAGATTCTGTTCTCTCATAAGAGCGTAAAGCTTTTCAGCGTGATCCTCTTCCATAGGAGTCAAGGGAAGGCGAAGATAGTTTTCGCAATAACCCATAGCTGCTACTGCCGCCTTAACGGGAATGGGGTTGACCTCGCAGAAGAGCGCGTTTACGAGAGGAAGAAGCTCAAGCTGAGCCTTAAGAGCCTCGGCGGTATTGCCGCTCATATAATCGTCGCACATCTTCTGCGTAGCTTTGGGCATAATGTTTGAAAGCACCGAGATAACGCCCTTTCCGCCAAGGGAAAGAATAGGAACAATCTGGTCGTCGTTTCCGGAGTAAATATCTATCTTGTCACCGACAAGTGCCGCAAGCTCGGCAATCTGGGAAATGTTACCCGAAGCTTCCTTAATAGCTACAATGTTGGGATGGTCTGCAAGTGCCGCAACGGTAGCCGGAAGAAGATTGCATCCGGTTCTTGAGGGAACGTTATAAAGAATACAAGGCTTTGTTGAAGCATCTGCAACCGCCTTAAAGGACTCAATAAGACCTTTTTGAGTTGCCTTGTTGTAGTAAGGAGTAACGAGAAGCATAGCGTCAGCGCCAACCTCGCAAGCGTACTTTGTAAGCTCGATAGCATAGGCTACGTCGTTTGAGCCTGTACCTGCGATTACGGGAACTCTGCCCGCCACACGCTCAACGCAGAACTTTATAGCCTCCTTGTGCTCTTTATCGTCAAGAGTAGAGCCTTCGCCGGTAGTACCAACCGCAACGATAGCCGCAATACCCTCCTCAATCTGCCAGTCGATAAGTCTTCCAAACTGCTCAAAGTCGATTCCGTCTTTTGTAAGAGGAGTTACGATAGCAGTAGCAGCTCCGGTAAAAATAGTGTTTTTCATAAAGATTTCCTCCGTGAATTATCAAATAAAAAAGATAGCTTGCAAAAAGCTACCTTCGGTAAAGTCATAAAAATGCAAAAAAAGAATGCAAAAAATGCCTGTCCGATAGCCCTTCGCAAAGAAAATGCGACAACAGAACGGATATTCTCCGAGCTGCCAGCTAAAGATGCTCGCCACAGCATCCGCTTCGGCACCCACGCCTTTCTTCCGCAGCCTCGGCAACTTTGTTAAAGCGGAATACTTTTCGTGCAGTGCGCCTCTACCTCTTAATACAGTAATTTTATCACAGATATAGGCTTCTGTCAATAGTTTTGCAAAATATTTTTCGGCATTTTTGAGATGAAATAAAAAAACGGTTTTCCGTTTGATTTTTGCTTTTTTAAAAGTAAATTAAAGTAAAAAAGAGGGAAATTCTATTGACTTTCAGATTATCTTTAGCTAAAATAGAAGCAAATGAAATCGGAGCTGAAAAAGGGAAGCACGTAGTTTAAGGTTTTCGAAAGGAATTTATTATGAAAACGTCAAACAGCCATATTTACGAATATTCGATTTTTAAGGGAATTTTGCCCTCTATGAGATATGATGGAAAATCCGACTTTTTGGAGTGGCAGAAGGCTGCAAGAAACAAGCTTACAGAGCTTCTCGGACTTCCTCTCGGAATTTGCGATGCTACCTTGAATGTTGAATATAAAAAGGATTTTTCGGACTATACCGAATACAGATTTACGGTTGAGACCGAGCCGGACTATCTTGTGCCTTGTCACCTGCTTATTCCCGCAGATGAAACAAAGCCTATACCTCTTACCGTATGTCTTAGCGGCCATGGCGGAGGTATGCACGTAGCTTTGGGAGTTGCCAAAACCGAGGCTGACGAGAAGGCTCTTAAATCCTGGCGCCACAGAGCAATGGCGCACCGTTCCTTAAAAGAGGGCAGAGCAGCTCTGGTTATCGAAGCCCGAAACTTTGGCGAAAGCAGCCTCAAAGGCTACGGCACAAGCTGTACCGAGGCGGCAAAAATCGCTCTTCTTGCAGGTAGAACGGTTATTGGCGAGCGTGTTTGGGATGCTATGCGTGTCCTTGACGCTGTTGAAAGGAATTTTTCGGAAATAGATATGTCTGATATTGTCTGCACAGGCAACTCCGGCGGCGGTACGGCAACCTATTATCTTGCCTGCCTTGACGAAAGAATTACAGCCGCTGCACCTTCCTGCTCGGTATGTACCTATGAAGCGTCAATTGCCGCAATGGAGCATTGTATGTGTAACCACATTCCGTCCATTCGTCGATATTTTGAAATGGGTGACCTTGCCGGACTTATCGCTCCCAGAATTTTAGTTGTTGCAGCAGGCAGAGAGGATGAAATTTTCCCAATCGAAGGAACTAAAGACGCCTTTAACCAAGCCGCAAAGCTTTATCTTTATGCAGGAGTTCCTCAAAACTGCGCCCTTGTTATCGGCGACGGCGGACATCTTAACTATGCCGACCTGATTTGGCAAAAACTTCACGAAATGGGTGTCTGAAAATGAAACAAAAATACATAGATTTAATGGAAAAATGTCTTTCGGCATATTCCAAAGAGCATATTTTGCGTTATTTCAACGAGGTTAAGGAAAACGGACTCACCGAGCACGGATTTCCAAGACTAACTTCAAATATGGGAATACTCATATCCCGCGGAAGATGTCTTGACCTTTTGCCTTTGTTCCTTGAAATGATGGATTTTTGTTGCAAAGAAATTCCTGGCAAAAAGGCGGCAAACGATTTTTCGGTAAGAGAGATAATATGCTGTATTGCAGAGGTGGAAGAAAGCGGCGTTGTCGATAGCGGAAAAATAGATTCCTGGAAAAACAGTCTGCGGAATATAAATATCGAGCAAACCTACAATAAATTCGCAAAATCTCCTAAAGATAACGTGCGAAATTGGGCGCTCTTTACCGCAGTCAGCGAGTATTACAGACAAAGTGCAGGACTTTGCGACTCTGCCGATTTTATCGAGCTTCAGCTTTGTCAGCAGCTTCAGTGGCTTGACGAAAACGGTATGTATAGGGATAACGAGTGGGCGCAAAACCATCAGCCTATGGTGTATGATCTGGTGTCCAGAGGACTTTTCACTTTGCTTCTTGATCATGGATACCGCGGAAAATACTATACCGAAATAGACGCGGCTCTTAAAAAATCAGCCCTTTTAACTCTCGATATGCAATCTCCAAACGGCGAGATCCCCTATGGCGGAAGAAGTAATCAGTTTTTACATAACGAGCCGTGGCTTTGCGCAATCTGTGAATACGAAGCAAAAAGATATAAAGCCGAGGGAAAAAATTTACTTGCGAAAAAATTCAAGGCAGCAGCCAAAAGAGCCCTTTCCGTAACTGAATATTGGCTTTCCAAAAATCCCATAAGACATATAAAAAATCGCTATCCCACCGAAACAAAATACGGATGCGAGGAATATGCATATTTCGATAAATATATGATAACTGCGGCATCTATGCTTTACGCCGCTTATTCGGTTTGCGATGAAAGTATTGAAGCCGAAGAGATTGCCGACAGAGAGCCTTGTATTGTCAAAACATCGGCTGCCTTTCATAAGCTATTTTTAAAGTCTATGGGATACGGAATAGAGTTCGATTTCGAGGCTGATCCCCATTACGATTCCAAAGGACTCGGCAGAGTGCATCTTGACGGCGCACCATCGACAATATGCCTCTCAACTCCCTGTCCGAAAAATCCCGAAATAGTTTTGAAAGATTCAGAGAGAATTGCACTTTCTCTTTGTTCTGGGATAAAAAACGGGGCAGAGTGGATTTTTGGAGCAGACGAATCCTTGAAATACGAGCTTGTGGAAACTTCTCAACGGGGCGATGTTGTATCAGCTGTAATAAATTGCAACTTTGAAAACGGAAGCAGTACAAGAGAAGAATTTTCGGTGAGCGCGGAGGGCGTCTCGGTGCTTGCAAGGGGAGAGGGTGAGGTAGGATTTGCTATTCCTGCATTTTTCTTTGACGGAGAAAAGAACACCGAAATATCTGCTAACAAAAATCTTCTTTCCGTAAAGTACGAGGGCTACGAGTGCCGCTATACAACCGACGGTGAAATTATAAATCTTAATAAGATTGCCGAAAACCGAAACGGTCAATACAAGGCCTTTGTTGCCGTTGCAAATAAAGAGGTCAGAGTTAAAATCGAAATATTCGACCTTTCCAAAAAGGACAAATAATTTCTTTTTTAGTCCCAAGCGTTTCTTGAATGCCAAATAAAAAAATGCTATACTTTATAAGTAAATAACCCAAGGAAAAGGATTTAAAAATGAAAATCAACCACTTTGTTACATCAAGCTCTGTTACTCTGTTTTGGGATAAACCGACAGAGGCGGATAAAAATACCCTTTACGAAATTTATGCAAACGGTGAAAAGGTAGGCGAGACTCCAAAAACTCATTATACCTTAAAGGAGCTTTCGTCGGAACAAAAAGTAAATATAGAAGTCAAATCATCTGTCGGTGACGGTTGCCTGACGGCGATTACCGCAAAGGAAAGAAACCGAATCGACGTTACAAAAGCGCCTTATTTTGCTCTCGGTGACGGAAAAACAATGAATACCGCCATTTTGCAGAAGGCTATTGACGATTGTACCTCGGATGACGTGCTTTATTTCCCCAAAGGAACGTATATGACGGGTGCGTTGAGACTCCACAGCGATATGGAAGTCTATCTTTCCGAGGGGGCGGTTTTGCAGGGTACGGAAAACCCCGAAGACTATCTTCCCAGAATCTGGAGCCGTTTTGAGGGCACAGAGCTTTCCTGTTACAGCAGTGTGCTTAACATAGGCGAATTAGACCGTAACGGCGGATACAGCTGCCGCAACGTCCTGATTCACGGAAAAGGAATGATTGCAAGTGGCGGTCAGGTTCTCGGTAACAAAATTATCGAGCTTGAAAGAATAGCGCTTAAAGATTATCTTGAGGAGCTTGGCGACAAAATCAAGGAATGTGAAAACAACGATACAATTCCCGGCAGAGTACGTCCCCGCCTTATAAATATGAGCAACGCTCAAAACGTTATTCTTTCCGGACTTACCTTCAAAAACGGCTGTTGCTGGAATATACATATGATATACTCGGATAATATCGTAACAAACGATTGCACCTTTATTTCCGAGGGAGTGCATAACGGTGACGGCTGGGACCCAGATTCTTCAACCAATTGCACGATTTTTAACTGTACCTTCTTTACCGGCGACGACTCGGTAGCAATTAAATCGGGCAAAAATCCCGAGGGAAATATCATAAACAAGCCTTGTAAGCACATTCGCGTGTTTGACTGTGTTACCAAATACGGTCACGGTATCTGTATGGGAAGCGAAATGAGCGGTGGTATCGAGGACGTTTATATCTGGGATTGCGACCTTGAAAATTCTGTTTACGGCATTGAAATAAAGGGAACTAAAAAGCGTGGCGGTTACGTTCGCGACATTCACGTAAAAGATTGTGTTCTGCCTCGTATTCTCTTCCATTCGGTAGGCTATAACGACGACGGCATCAGCGCGGGTGTTGCTCCCGTATTTGAAAACTGCACTTTTGAGCAGGTAACCTTAAAGGGCATTTATCAGGATATGGACAAGACTTTCGTACCTTGTGACGCTATTCTCCTTTGCGGCTTTGACGAGCCCGGTCATGAGCTTAAAAATATCGAATTTTCCGACGTAACCCTCGGTGACAAGGAGCATCCCGTAACCCAAAATCTTTCCTTAAGACTTTGCGAGAATATCACCTTTAAGAATATTAAGTGTCTGTAAGTCAAAAGCAGGGCAAAGCCATAGTGCATAGACCAAAAATTCAGAACGAAACAAGTCATAAAACAACTAAAAATTATAATACAGAAGCGGAGAGGCTGTGTATAACGGTTTCTCCGTTTTTTGCCGCATTGAAAAACAAAAAGGCTTCGGAACTGCAAATAAAAAATAATGTTATTAGACAACAAAAATAATGGTAACAAGATAACAAAAAAACTTGACAACTATGCCGTTTTTTTGATAAACTTAATATAGAATAATTTCAGTTGTAATTAACGGTGATAATATTGGGGGACAGAATGATAAAACTTTGCATTTTTGATCTTGACGGAACGGTTCTTGATACGATTGATACTATTGCGTATTACGGAAATTGCGCCTTGCAAAAAAACGGTATTGAGCCGATTCCGAACGAAGAATATAATAAACTTGCAGGAATGGGTATCGTTAATTTAATAAAGAATATGTTAAATTACCGCTGCTGCTACTCCGATGAAAATTTTGACAGAGTTTATACCGATTACGATAACGCTTATAATTCCAATACCTCTTATAAAACGAAAATTTTTGACGGTCTTTTAGACTGCCTTGATAAATTAAAAGAAAAAGGGATAAAACTTGCAGTTATATCCAACAAGCCGGATTTTGCCGTTTGCGAGGTTGTAAAAGAGACTTACGGTGATAATTATTTCTGTTTCGTATCGGGTAAAAAGGATGGATTTCCTCTAAAACCGGATACAACTTTGGTCAATAAATTGATTTGTGATACCGGAGTGAAAAAAGAAGAGTGCGTTTTCGTTGGAGATACCTCGGTTGATATGCTGACGGGGAAGTCCGCAGAGCTTTATACGATAGGAGTTCTTTGGGGATTCAGAGATAAAAAAGAGCTTGAGGAAAGCGGTGCTGATACTGTGGTCAAAACACCTCTTGAGCTTTATGAAAGAATAGTTTCTTTGTAAAAAAAGATAGAAATTTTAAAAAGTCTATCATATGATTTCGAAAACAGAAAAAGCTATTCCGTTAAAATATGGGAAGTCTTTTTGTTTTGCCGTTATTGACTTTTCTTTGTGTTTGTAATATAATATATTTGTTAAAATATTTTTAATGTCGAAAGGTGACAAAAATGACCAAAATTGATATTTTTTCCGGCTTTTTAGGAGCTGGAAAAACAACTCTTATAAAAAAACTTATTAAAGAAGCTTATGCCGGCGAAAAGGTTGTTCTTATTGAAAACGAGTTCGGTGAAATCGGTATTGACGGCGGATTTCTTGCCGATGCGGGTATCAATATTACCGAAATGAATTCCGGTTGTATCTGTTGCTCTCTCGTTGGAGATTTTTCCAAGGCACTCGTTAAGGTGCTTGAAGAATATCAGCCCGACAGAATTATTATCGAGCCTTCTGGAGTAGGTAAGCTTTCCGACGTTATTAAGGCGGCAAAAACTGCCGAAGAGCACGGAGCTTCTCTCAACTGCTTTACCACCGTTGCCGACGTTAATAAGGTAAAGATGTATATGAAAAACTTCGGTGAATTTTATAACGACCAGATTGCTAACGCTTCTGCAATCGTGCTTTCCCACACCCAGTCTGCAAAGGATGATAAGGTTGCCGCGGCAGTTGAAATGCTTCGAGAGCATAACGCTGATGCAACAATAGTTGTTACTCCTTGGGATAACCTTGACGGTAAGGATATTCTTGCGGCAATGGAGCAGAAAGATACTCTTGCCCATGCGGTAAAGGCTCTTGAAGAGGACCATCACCACCATCATCATCACCACCATGACCACGATGAAGAGTGCTGCTGTCGCGACCACGAGCATCACCACCACGACCACGATGAAGAGTGCTGCTGCCATGACCACGAGCATCACCACCAC
>JAZTXO010000034.1:0-4095 GCA_045636445.1 Eubacteriales bacterium
CCCCGAACGTGCAAACTTATTTCCTAAAACGAGTAAATCGGAGGATTTTTTCTTGGAACAGATTTATACAATCCCCGTCAACGAAAGTCGGATCGTAGCCATGTCGTTCTGTGAGCCAAGGAGTTGACACTTCATGTTGTCTTCCTAAGACCGCTTGGCCTCCGACTTCCCCGAACGTGCAAACTTATTTCCTAAAACGAGTAAATCGGAGGATTTTTTCTTGGAACAGATTTATACAATCCCCGTCAACGAGGCTTTCGACTCGGTGGCGGAGCATCCCGAATGCGGGTGTCCCTTCTGTTTGCTTTACAACAGGCTTCAGGACGACGAAATTGAAATAATACTTGGCGCTTCGATGATGGAGCCTGATATTCGTATCAAGACAAACGAGCAGGGCTTTTGCAACCGACATTATGGCATCATGCTGGGGCGTAGGCGTATGCTTGGCATGGGACTTATGATGGAGAGTCATCTTGCGGAGGTTAAAAAAAGGCTTGACGGGCCGACGCTCTTCGGAAGTAAGGCAAAGGCTGCGGTGGATTCCCTTTCGGAGCTTGATAAAAGCTGCTACGTTTGCACAAGAATAAAGCGTAACCTTGACGCTATGACAGCAACTGCGGTTTACCTTTGGGAGACGGATTTTGCCTTCCAGGAAAAATTCAGCAAAGCTCCATATTTTTGCCTACCTCATTATCGGGCTATGGTGGAATACGCTATGAACAAAATGAACAAAAGGGTATTCCCCGATTTTTACAAGGCTGCCTACGGTATCCAGGAGAAATACATAAAAACTCTTACCGACGACGTAAGCTGGTATTGCAAAAAGTTCGATTATCGCTATGACGAAGAGCCTTGGTACAACTCCAAGGATTCGGTACAAAGAAGTATAAAATTTCTTTCGGGTGATCCGAAAAACGAATAAAAGAGAGGAAGTACAAGAAAATGATTATAGAAAAAATCGTCATAAAGAGCTTTGGCCTTATAACAGACCTTACTCTTGAGTTTTCCGACAGTGTAAACGTTATTGAAGGACAGAACGAGTCAGGAAAAAGCACAATAGCCGCTTTTATTAAGTATATGCTTTACGGCTTTGACGGCTTGGACAGCGATGAAGCGGTAAGCGAAAGAAAAAAGAGAATAAATTGGGATACAGGCTACGCTCAAGGCTCGATGTACGTTAGAGTAGGCGACAAGAGATATCTTATAACTCGCTCCACTACTCCTACCGACAATTCTCAACGTACTTCTTACAAGGAAGAGGCTTCTATTATCGACATCGAGACCGGTTCTCCCGCATTCGGTAAGCTTTCTGCGGGCGAGGTGTTCTTCGGTGTTGACCGTGAGCTTTTCGAAAACACTGCGTTTATAGGCAAAATAGGCGACCCTATGATAAACGAGGGCTCGGTTGCAAGGTCTATTGAAAACATTCTCTTCTCGGGAAGCGAGACCATAAACAACCAGAGAGCCGTTGCTAAAATATCCGATAAAATGCAGTCGCTTCTCCGCGAGGGCGGAAGTGGCGGAGCTATCGTCGAGCTTGCAGGCAGAGAGGACGACCTTGCTGCCAAGCTTGAGGCTGCAAACGAGGACAATAAGCAGATTCTTACGAAGGAAGCTGAGCTTCACAAAATCCGTCGCAGAAGAGCAGAGGCAGAGGACAAGCAGACAAAGCTTTACGAGCTTGACACCTGTTATTCCAACGTAATGCTTATTCAGACCTTTGATCAGCTTCATTCTCTTGAAGAGGAGCTTGAAAGAAGAACCGATGAGTTAAATAAGCATATTTCGGAAAATTCCAAGGGCGATTTTGCTCCTGACGAAGAATATCTTGTTAACCTTGCTACCGCAAGAAAGGGCGTTGACGAGGCTTACGCTTCGTTGAGCGACGCGCAAAACCTTTACACCGAGCAACGTCGAGCAGTAGGAATCACTAAGGAGATCGAGACTGCTATCGAGCTTTCCGACTCCGAGGGCGGAGAAAAAAAGGTTAAGGAATCTGCCGACTCCAGCCGTTACAGCTTCATAAAAAATCTCGGCTTTGCAATAGGTTCGTTTGCGATTGTTGTTGCGGCTATAATCTTTGAAATAATCGCCGGAGTCGTAGGCGGCGGCGCTGTTGCTATGATAGCTGTTGCCGTAGCCGGCATTGCAGCTCTTGCAGGTGTGGGTTATTTCGGATACAACTTCTACATAAGCCGTTCTGCTCTTAACGAAACGCTTCTTAAGTTTGGCGTTGTTTCCTATCAGGATCTTCTTGAAAAGCTTGCAGCTATCACCGAAGCAAGAAATAAGAGAGATGCTCTCAATGCGGCTACCGACAGCGCAAAGCAGGCGGTTGAAAATGCAAGAGAACGCTACACAGACGCACAGAATATACTTAAGGGTTACATACTCAAATGGGCAGACGAGCCTCCCGCATCCGATATTGGCGGCTATCTTAACAAACTGGAGGCAGACGCTCGCTCCTACATCGCAAAGCGTAACGAGCTTTACGAAAGCAAGATGAACGTTGAGATAACCGTTAAGGAAATAAGAAGAACTCTTTCCGACAAGAGCGAAATCGAGATAAGAGGTCAGGTTTCTCCTCTTAAGAGAAAGGCTCTCTCGGGAATTAATCACGATGAAATAATCAACGGTATAGCAAATTCCAAGGCTAGAATTGCCGAGGAGGATAAGCTTGCATTCGAGGTTGAAAACGAGCTTATGCTCATCAAGGGCAGAGCAGGCGACCCCGGAGAATATTACTCCAGAATACAGAATCTTGCAAAACGCAGAGAGGACCTTCAGAAAAAGCACAAGGCATATTACGTAGCTCTTGGAGCTATAAGAGGCGCTGCGGATAACTTAAGGGCGGAAATCTCCCCCAGACTCAGCGAGTATGCGACCGGTCTTATGCAGCTTATGACCGGAAATAAGTACAACAGCTTTGAAGTAACCGATAACCTTGAGGTATTCTTCACCGATTCCAAGGGTGAGAAGAAGTCTGTTGAATATCTCTCCGGCGGAACACACGATCTTGCTTACGTTGCAGTACGCGCAGCGCTTATAGATATGCTCTATCCCGAAAAGCCGCCTATCTGCTTTGACGAAACCTTTGCTCATCAGGACAACGTGAGAGCAAGAGATATGATGAAGGCTATAAAGGCGCTTTCCGGCGAGGGCTGCCAGAGCTTCATATTCACCTGTCGCGGAAGAGAGGCAACTCTTGCAAACGAGACCGCAAAGGGTGCCGGAGTGTTCAAGCTTTCTGTGGTTGAAGAAGAAAGAGTTTGATAAGGAGAGAAAAAATGGCTAACAAAAGAATTCTTGTAGTAGGAAGCTCCAATATGGACTTCTCTATGAATTTGTCTAAAATCCCCGCCCAGGGTGAAACTCTTATCGAGGACGGTGGCGTTGCATATACTCCCGGTGGAAAGGGAGCAAACGCTACCATAGCCTTTACAAAAATGGGAGCAGACTGCACCTTTGCAACAAAGCTCGGAGCTGACCTTCACGGGCAGAAGCTTTATAAATATTATTCCGAAATCGGAATTGATACAAAGTATATTAAGGTTGACCACGACCACCCCACTGGACTTGCGGTAGTTATGCGTGAAGGCGACGGCGCTAACAGAATAGTCGTTTACCCCGGCGCAAACTCTCATATTACCACCGAGGGAGTAATGGCTGCCTTCGAGTGCAATCCCGATGCGGTCTATATCGGCTTTGAAATTCCTTTCTCGGTAGCTCTTGCGGCTGCAAAGATTGCTCACGCAAAGGAAATTCCGGTGTTTATCGATGCAGCTCCCGCAAACAAGGAATACGATCTCGAAAGTCTTCCCCCGGTTGAGATTTTTTCTCCTAACGAGGCAGAAACGTTTGAGTACACCGGTATTATGCCCACCACAATGGAAGCTTCTCTCAGAGCGGCATACGCTCTTTCAAGAAGAGTTAAGGCTAAATACATAATTATCAAGCAGGGTGCAAGAGGAGCCTTCTTCTACGACGGAAAAAGATACAATACCTATCCTGCTATCCGTTCGAAAAAGGTTGTTGATACTACCGCTGCCGGCGATACTTTTACTGCTGCGCTTACTCTTGAATATCTGCGAACCG
>JAZTXO010000035.1:0-29664 GCA_045636445.1 Eubacteriales bacterium
TCCAAAAAAAATTAAAATTTTTTCAAAAAAGTGGAACAATTTGGCTATCCTATGTCGGTTAATATACAGAGGCGAGAACGTCTGCTCAAAAAGCGGACGTTTTTTAATTCGTCGAAGAGGTTTCTTCGGCAAAACTGAATATACGGAACGCAGTGGGAACTCCAACTCTTGCCCGGAAGGGTGAGCTGCCAAGCAAGGGCGCCACGACCTCAAGGAAACTTGAGCGAGCGATAAACCTTGTGTTTGGATTGCACCGAGTATAGCATGGTGCAAGCGGCGACGACAGAGAGTGTGGCGAATAATGATACTCCCGTGTTAGGCACGGCTCACGAAAAACTTAGAGTAGTGAGATGCGGGTTTCAGGCTGGAATTTGATGCCTGTCATCCACATGTGAAGTTCGTTCTTCCGAAGCTGAGCCGGAAGATGTATGCTACGAAATACATTGCGTTCCGAACAAATCTCGATGGGATAGCTATGCCCCAACGAGGTTTTTGCTATTAGCAAGCATAGCACTCGGCTATCCTGCCGAGCACAAAAAATGCGGGAGAACCCGCACCCCTTAACGGCTTTGCCGTAACTCGTCTTGGCAACAAGGCGAATATCACTGCGACGAAGTCGCAATATCACGTCACCGCAAGGTGATATATCACGTCTCGTGAAGCGAGACATTTCACTAACAAAAAACAAAAAAGAAAGGAGAACCAATGAGAAAAAGAAACATTTCTATCCCAATCAGAGTAACCGAAAACGAGCTTAAAGAGATTGATGCTAAGGCTTTGAAAGCAAAAAAGAACCGCACAGAGTATCTGATAAGCTCCGCTCTTGGCAAGGAAATCACGATTATCGATGACCTAAAGGAAGTGACTATGCAGCTGAGAAGAATCGGTAATAACCTAAATCAGCTGACGAAAAAAGCTAACTCTCACGAGATAAAAGTGGTTGACCTTGAGGAAACAAACGAGTCGCTTGGAGAAATATATCAGGCAATATTTGCTCTGGCAAGAAGCAAGAAAGGAGGTTAAATAATGGCAATTCTCAAAGCGATAAAGTACTCTGCTGAGAGTGGCTTTAAGCCTCTGTCTCACACCGCATCCGGACTCGGAATAGTGCTAAATTATGCAACACAAGGAGAAAAGACAAAGGAAGAAAACGAGGTTGTAAACCACGTAAGCGGTATAAAATGTAATCCAATGTTTGCAAAAGATGAATTCCTTGCTACAAAAACCATTTACGCAAAGCGAGACGGTGTTATGTTTTATCACTATGTACAAAGCTTCGCTGAGGACGATGATATTACCCCCGAAGAGGCTCACAAAATAGGGCTCGAATTCGCTGAAAAAGCCTGGTCGGATTACGAGGTTGTGGTAGCAACCCACACAGATACTCACTGTCTACATAACCATTTTATAATCAACAGCGTGAGCTATTTGAATGGTGAAAAGTATCACACAAACTACTCTCACCTGTGCGAACTTCGCGATATCAGTGACGAGATTTGTCTCGAACACGGTCTCGGAATTATCACTCCGAAGAAAGAAAAAAAGACGAGTAGACCGGACAATAAAGAGTACCAATCGGCTAAAAAAGGCGATAGCTGGAAGTTCCGTTTGCGCTCGACAATTAAGCGAGCCATGGAGAAATGCGGAACAAAAGAAGCGTTCATAAAGTATATGAATGCGGCAGGTTATGAGGTCAGATGGGATGACAGTCACAAGAATATTAAGTACACCTGCAAGAAAGAAAAGAAGTACAAAAACGGCAAATACCGTGAAGTAAATGACGATAAATTATCGGACGAAAAATACTTAAAGGAGAATATGGAAAATGAGTTTGAAATCAGAAAAAAGGATGAGTATGGACGAGCTTATGGAGCTGAATCAGGCGAGCGAAGATCCGACAAACGAGATTATGCTGACGGAGATATACGAAAATCTCGGAGCGAGACTGATGGAAGTTTTGGAGCTGGAAGGGATGATTTTGGAGCAGATCAGGCGAACAAAGAACGCACTGAATACTCTGGTAACCGTGGAAGATCTTCAAACGTTCATGGAGGAACTAGCGGAGATTGCAGAACAGAAAAATCAGAGTTTGGCTCAGGAATGGGAGAAGAAACGAGAAGAACTGAAACAGGATGGGAGAGCGAGAGAGAGGCATATCGAAAACATCGAGAGTCGTATAAGTCGCAACATAGAGGAACTCACAGAGGGGATAAACAATCTATGCGGGAAAGCGGTGCTGATAGTATCAGGCGCAATACTGGCAGCCGTGCTGGTCTCGGTTTGCTTTCTTTGGCTTCGATAATCGAAGATGATAACAAAACAAAAGAAGAGATTGAAGCCGAAGAAAGAGCTCGAATTGCTGCCGGAAACTTCGGTGCTATTGCGGGTACGTTGATCGGTGTGGCAATGGAAAAAATGAAAAATAACGAGTCGGATGAAAACGAATACGAAGAAGCCTATGAGGATGAAAACATCGAAAACGATGAGGAAGAAGAGTCCGCAGACTTCTATATTAGCATGTAAAGGAGATGATAAGTATAAGCACAAACGCAAATGTTTTTAGCAATTACCCCGATGCCATGAGCCTTAAGGACGTCGCAAGGCTTCTTGACATTTCAACCAAGCTCGCCTCTCACCTTGTACGAAGCGGAGATATATTCGGAATCAAGGTCGGACGAGAATACCGCGTTGCAAAAAGCAGCGTTATCAGGTACATCAAAGGCAATACATTCGCCTGTCCGAAGAAACGTAAAAAACAAATGTGTCCTAAATGATAATTCGAACCCCAAGGTCTGGACTTTGACCAAAGGGTGTGGTATTGTTGGTGTTACCAAAAACAAAATTTAATGAAAAGAAAGGAAAAACAAATGGGAAGAAAATACGAAAAAGGTGTCGCGGGCAGTATCCAAGAAAAAAACGGATTTCTGCATCTAGTTGTCGGATACAAAGACCCCTTGACACAGAAAAGAAAAATGAAATGGATATCGATGGACTTACCGCAAGACGCTCGAAAGTCGGTGATAGAAAAGCGAAAGCGAGATATGCTAGCCGAGTTTGAAGAAAAGTACGCAAGAATGCTCGACGGCTATGACGATCCCTCGAACTATCCGTTCATAGCATTTATGAACGAGTGGCTTGACGAGGTGCACCGCCACAAAATCCAAGAAACAACCTACCTCGGTTATAAAGGCAGAGTCAACGGAAACATGGCGAAGTTCTTCGGTGAGAAGGTGACTCTGGCAGACCTCAAACCAAGAAGCATACACGCGTTCTACGATTATCTAAGGAGCATCGGAGACAACGAGCAAACGGTGCTTCACTACCACAATCTGCTACACTCGATGTTCGAGTACGCAATCAGGCAAGAGATCTTCGAGTACAACCCGATGCAGAGAGTGGAGCGACCTACGGTGAAGAGATATGCTGCCAGCTTCTACTCGGTGGAAGAGGTGCAAACGCTCCTCGCCTTCGCAAAGGACGATCCACTCTACATACCGATAGTTCTCGCAGTGTACTGCGGTCTGCGACGAAGCGAAGCCCTGGGCATGGCGTGGAGCAACATAGACTTCGAGAAGGACAAAATGTTCGTAAAGCAAAAGGTTGTGGAGATATCAAGAAACGGAAAAAAGCACATAAAGATAAGCGAGGACTTGAAAACCGAAAGCTCACGCAGAGTCTTCGCCCTGCACCCCGACGTGAAGAAAATACTCCTCGAGCACAAGGAACGGCAAGAGATGTACCGAAAGCAGTTTGGGCGCTCCTACTCAAAGAAATATCTCGACATGGTATGCGTTGACCAGCTCGGAGATCTAATCCGCCCGAACTTCGTGACCGAGCACTTCGATATCTTCCTCAAAAAGCACGGAATGCGGAAAATCCGCTTCCACGACCTAAGACACACCTGTGCTTCACTACTCGTAGCACTCGGCGAAAATATGAAGGTAATCCAAGCGTATATGGGTCACAGCACTATGAGCATAACGGCAGATATCTACTCGCACCTTGACGTAAGTGCAACAAGCACGGCAAGTATTAAGCTCGGCTCATTCATAGGCAACAAGGACGAGTGAGCGGTAAAAAAACTTGACCACTGAAATCAAAGAATAAGGGGTACGGAAGAATGAAGAAAAACGGTGAACTCTCACTTGAACAGTTAAGGCAAAAGCTACATATAAGTAAACGCAAGGCAGCTTGGATGCTACAAAATGGTGTTATTCCCTGCAGAATAGTGAATACACCAACGCATCTGAGGTATTATGTAAGCGAAGAGGATTTGAAAAAGTATTTATCCAAACCTCAAGCCGAGCGTTCAAGAGAAATTCCCGTAGGTGTCTTCTCCTCCCGTAAAGAAAATTCTCTGCCACTCGAAATGGGTGGCAGAGACCATAATAACGTAAATATTGTGCTGACGAGCAACGAAAGAGCTATGTTCATTCACCTACTCGAAAAGCGAATGGAGATATACCCCGATGCTATGGACATAAACAGAGTTGCAAAGATAACCGGTTATTCGAGAACCACCATACTGCGACGAGTACAAAACGGTGACATCTTTGCCGTAATGATGAATGATGAGTATATCCTATCAAAAGCGGGTGTGATAGAGTTCTTCGCAAGTGATAAAGCGTTTAGGATATATAATAAGTCAAAATGGCACGAGAAGGCGATTGAGTATCTGTGGAAGAGGTTGGAGAAAGGAGCTTGAAAAGAGTCGAAATTTGTAGTATAATATAATACAATAGAAAATAGCGAAACTATGTATTAGATTTTTTCTTGCTTGAGGTGATTTTATGAAGAAAAAAATATTGAACAAGCCAAAAACAAACGAAATGCAAGACACTAATAAGATAATCACAAACAAAAAAGATCGTACGGATAGATGGGAAATTATCGTTAGCATGATTACTTCTGTGACCGCAATCATTTCTGTTTTCATCGCAATAATAACGGTTTGTCAAATGAAATCTGATAGAAATGCCGCATACAGACCTAAAATTCTCATCAATCCTGCTCAATGCGAGTTCTCATGGGACGAAAACGGTAAAAGCGATTGGATGGATTCAATGAAAAATTTAGGTGTCCAAAAAGATTCCGAAGAGAGCAATGATATCCTTCAAGAAGGCGTTGTAACTTCACCAATTGGTGTATTGTTAGATACAGTAAACGTAGGAGTAGGAACAGCAAAACATATATATTTTGAATGGCTTGAATCAAACATTACTAAGCTAAACGAATATCTGATTCAATGCGATTCTTCAAAAACAGATTTTATGGAAATTGATGAAAGTATAAAAGTCATATATGATGATAAAATTTTAGGGTTGAATTTGCCGTCTACTTCTTCACAAATGTATATGTTACCAATGGCCGAAGAATCTTATAGTCTTCTGTTCCCACCTGCATATTATTTGTTGATACAAGAGATCATTAAGGCTGGAGGAAATCAAGATGATATTCCCTACATAATTCTTTCTGCAAATTATACGGATATTCAAGGAAAAGAATATACAGATGTATTTGTATTCGCAGTCAAAATAACATTGCGAGTTGAAGATATCTCCGGATCAGGCACTGCATCATTCCAACTCGTTCCTTTGTTTGAAGCACGATAAATATATGTGGAGAAACTAAATGGACAAGATTAATGAAAAGAAATTCAAGAGCGCATCTTTGCGAGATTATTACATAGCATATTTTGATATTCTAGGATACAAAGCCTTTTTCGATGACAAAGGCAATGATGTTTTTGAATTTTTACAAGCTAATGTTGCTATGGCCAATGATATTGTAAGAAAAACTTCTCCAGATGCTGTGTTTGCAAACATGCAGTTTGAAGTTAAGAGTTTTTCTGATAATTTTATGATTCTGATCCGAAAAACAGCAAAAACAAATGATTATCAAGCAATAAAAGCTCTTGTATATTTAATGGCTTTATTCCAGCTTCGATTTTTAGAAAAATATAGTATACTTGTGCGTGGTAGCATTACAAAAGGACAAGCATTTCTAAACAGTAATATTGTGTTTGGTGAAGGATTGCTACGTGCTGTTGAACTGGAAAACAAGGCATTGTTTCCAAGAATTATCATTGATCGTGAAAGAATAGATGAAGAAATATGCGAAGATTTGTTAGAAAAATGTGTAAAAATTGACGAAGATGAACAGTACTATGTAGATTTCTTCGATATAATAGGTTGTGGTGTTGGTTTTGATAATGAATACTTAGTTGGCGAAAAGGATCATTTAGAAAAAATTCGGAACAGCATTGTTAAACTGGTAAAAAAATACGGAAAATTTAATCGACAAGTGAAAGAACCAAAGAAAATAGAAGAATCTGAAAAAACAATTTCTAAGTATGCATGGCTACTTATGAAATTCAATCAATATTGCGATACGTGGTATCCAGAGTATAAAATTGCATATACATTAACCTTATATTACCGCTTAATGCGATGTGAAATCAATGTTGATAAATAACAAACAATCAAACATCCATACTATTAAGTAAAATTAAAGCACCAACCGCAAGGATTGGTGCTTCATTTTTGGCGCAGGAAGAGGGATTCGAACCCCCGTGCCTCCCCGGCAAACGGTTTTCAAAGCGTTTTAATATATCGGATTTTAGAAGATAATAACGGACTTTAACAGAAGATACTCCCTGCGAGCAACACCTTTTTCAAGGTGGCGCTTTGCGCTTCTTTGCCACAGGCAAAGGCTCGCGGAGCAATCTGCGCGAGCGTCCTTGCAAGCGAGCTTGCAGATACGCCATCGCTTGATTATAAAAGAGGCTGAAAACCCAGTAAAATCAAGGGTTTTCAGCCTTTTCACTTTAACGGAAATCAAAATTCTAGGACATCGCAAATATCTGTATATTCAAGTTCAAATCTAGCAGATTTTTTTAGATATTGCGTTAGATTTCACACCCAGTCTTTCGACTTTGAATAGATGCGTTTTAGCTTGTTTATTGATGCCAGTATTTAGCCGGATACTCCTTTTTTGTCTCATTGCTTTATGCCGGTGCATAACTCTTACTATTACACCGATGGGTTAGCCGGTATAAGCCATTTTAGAAAATTCAATATTTAATCGGTGTCTCTAGCTGCTTTTCTTATTTGGCTGGGTGTTTTACCGGTTGCTTTTTTTATAAATATCGAAAAACTCTCTACACTACTATATCCCAATTCTTCTGAAATCTCTGATATGCTTTTATTGGTTGATGTAAGAAAGCTCAGGGCATTTTCAAGACGTAATTCCAGTAGCTTTTCTCGGTATCCTTTACCATAGCTTTTAATCATGATGCGATGGAGTTGCCTGGGGCTTACGTGAAGTTTTTTTGCAAGGTTATCTTTTGAGGAATTTGACATAAAATTAAGAGCAAGGTGTGTATCTATAGTGTACTCTCTTGATAACGTGGAGTCATTAGGCAAAACGGTACATTTGGGAGACGTGTTGGACAATTTGTCATATAGCTCTGCTATAAAGAGATGTGCACTGGCACGCAGTTTTTCCCGTGTTGTATGCAACTTGCTATTACCGGCAACAAGCTGCTTAATTTTTTGCATTTGCTCTTTGAGAGATGCGTTAGCAGTGATACAAAGCGTCTCGTCTCTTTGAAATATGCTTGAAAAATAATTGTCGTCAGCAGATTTTGTACATGAGGCAATATCAATTGAAATTGTCATTTTCATAGTATTGTCATCAGAAGCAATCTCTTGATGATACATTCTTGGCGGGATAATCAAAATTTGATTTTTCGACACAGATATGCATCTTTTATCACACAAAAAGGTGGAGTTTCCTTCTTCTACATAATGAAATTCAAAACAAGGGTGACAATGCTCAAAGTATTTTTCTTCTGCTTGCACCCGAGTATTGAATGGTTGGACATCTACAAGAATACATTTTGTGTTGCCTATCCAAAATTCAAGTTCGTAAACCATAATCCTTCTCCTTTTTTTCATAATAGCATAACAATTATTCCAAGTCAATCGTTTAAGCGCAAAATTTGATATTTTAGGACATCGACGTTGAAAGATGGCAAATGAGAGTGTTTACTTTTGGTTTTTGTACTATTATAATTGAAGAAAAACCAAGAAAGGACTTTGATATGGATTTTAAATCGCTTTTTGATTTCACCGGAAAGGTGTGTATAGTAACCGGCGGCAGCGGTTATCTCGGCTCGGCAAACGTTAAGGCACTTAAGGATTTTGGCGCAACGGTTGTGAATGCCGACGTGAAGGAAAGAGACGTTGGAGCAGATTTGTTTGTTAAATGTGACATCGCATTAGCGGAATCTTTTGCAACACTTTACAAGACGGTATTTGAAAAATACGGAAGAATTGACGTTGTTGTAAATTGTGCGGTATTTTGCAAAGGACACGGAAAAGAAAGCCAAATAGAGTTTATGTCTGACGATACTTGGCAGACCGGTATAGACGGTGTGCTAAACAGTACCTTCCGTTCAATACGAGAAGCCGTTCCGTACATGAAAGAGCATGGTGGTTCGATAATCAACTATTGTTCAATGTATGGTCTTGTGTCACCCGATCTTCGCATCTACGGAGAGGATAATCCTCAAAAAAATCCGCCTAATTACGGTGCCGCAAAGGCAGGCGTTGCGCAATTAACAAGATATGCGGCAGGAGCTTTGGCTAAATACGGTATTAGAGTTAACTCAGTAACACCCGGTCCTTTTCCCGCTCCGGGTAATGATGCGGATAAAGATTTTATGGCCGCGCTTTCTTCAAAGACAATGCTCGGAAGATATGGCAAAAATTATGAAATGTCAGGAGCAGTTCTTTTGCTTGCCTCTGATGCAGCAAGTTTTATGACCGGTTCCAATATAGTTGTAGACGGTGGTTGGACCGCTTGGTAAAAAAATCCCGCTTGTGCACAGTTTAATGCATAAGCGGGATTTTTTGTTTGTTCACCTCAGATTTTATGAAGGTGAAAAAACGAGGGGGGTGATCCAAGTTTTTTCTGTTATATTATATTTCACGAGAAGTTATACTCCGGATAAACAATCTTTCCTGTTTTTGATGACTCTACGATAGCGAGGCAGGCAATTACGGTTTTAGCGCCCTCATATACGTTTGTTACGATAGGAGTGTCGTTTACGAGAGCATCGGCAAATACCTTAAATTCTTCTGTTGCATTGTGATTGTTTATCTCTATTGGAACTGTAGTGCCTGTAGACGATCCGTGTCCGTTCTCGTCTGCGAAAAATACGGTCATATGGTCGGACGAGTTGTCAAATACGAGAGTACCTTTAGTGCCGTATACACAGGTTCTCATTGTATAATTGCGTTTACATCCGGTGGATACGAATACTTTGCCCATAATATCTCCGGGGAATTTCATTATAGCGAGGTTGGCATCATCGTATGTAACTTCGGGAAGAAGCTTGTGCGTGCCGTATGCGTGAATTTCGCAAGGGTCAGAGCTTGTCAACCAGCGAAGAAGGTCAACGGCATGGCAGCCGCCTCCGACAACACCGTTGCGAACCGGGTCTGATCTCCAGTTTTTCGGATCAGCCTCAAACATATGCAGGTAGTCGTGAGCATATTCAGATTCCACAAAATAGATTTCACCAACCTTGCCATCGTCAATGTACTTTTTAGCTTGAACGAAAGCGGGGGTAAAACGGCATATTTGACCGATCATGAACTTGCATTCGGGATGATCCTCAACCGCTTTGACAATAGCCATTATATCATCATAAGTAAGGGCTAGAGGCTTTTCACACATAATATGCTTTCCGGCTTCAAGCAGTGTAACAACCTGTTCTCTGTGCTGTTGATCAGGTGTTGCTATGATTACAGCATTGATATCTTTGTTGTTAACAATATCCATATAATCGGTTGTTGTTTTTTCTTCGGGAATGTTTAATTCCTCGCATACCTTTTTTAGTTTTTCCGGATTAGTGTCGCATATCAATCCTATCTCAGCGCCGTACGCGATAGCACCCTTGAGGTGATAAGTTCCCATTCCGAGGCCTATAACGCCTACTACAAGTTTTTCAAGCTTCATAATTTGATTTAATCTCCTTTTGAAATTGGATAAACCAATGTTGGTTTCAAACATTAATATATCACATAGTTTTAAAGAATTCAATTGCAAAACTGCAGACAATAGTATCAATATTATACATTTTTTGTTTGAATAAAAAAAATCGGATAGCAAGGCTTGTGGACGAGCTACCCGATAAATTAATTCATTTTTTTGTTGTTATTCTCAGCGATTTTCTCAATGCGCTTGGCGTATATCCGGTTTTTTCGATAAACAGCTTGTTGAACTCTGTTTTGTTCGTATATCCAACCTTTATCATAATATCGTTTATTGAAAGATTTGTTTCCTGTACTAATGATATAGCTTCTGTTATTCTCAAATTTTTAAGGTAATCTTTAAAAGAAATTCCGTAGCATTCTTTGAAAATTCTTCCGAAGTATGCAGGATTATAAAAAGATTTTTTTGCCAGGTCACTAATTGTTAGTTTCTCGTTGTAGTTGGCATTTATAAATTTAAGAATGTCCTCCGAAAGGGTTTGTGTGTTTTCGCACGTGCTTTCTTTTGTAAACGTTAATTGTCTTATCATTAAAGAAATCAAAATTTGCAGGCAACCTCTTATTATTGCCTTTCTGCCCAGCGATTTGTCTTTATATTCGCGTTCTATTGTTTTCAGTAGCGTTTCAACAAGCAACAAGTCCTCCCCGGTAAATATAACAGATGAAAGGTCGGCGTCTTGAGAACAATTAAATTCATCAAACTGTGAAAGTGTAAGAATATCGAGGAAATTTGTGGAATTTACTAACTCGTTAGACAGAAACTCGGGTGACAAATATATATCAAAATGCTCGGAATCTGTCTTGTAGTATGCTTCGTGGGTGCTGCCGTAATTAATAAAAAGCAATGTGCCTCGCTTTAAGAGATACTTTTTACCGTCGATGAAATGCTCTTCTTCACCGGAAAAAATATAGACCATTTCAGCAAATTCATGAGTGTGAATAGAAGTGCTGTTACCTGCGGATTTTTTGCATTTTTTTACTGAAAGCTCAAAATCTTTGTCTAAATAGTCACAGACTTTATAATTTTTCATATTCCCATCCTTGCTTTGCATATAGAGATGCAATCGTCAGATAATCGTTTGATTCTATTATACATTGTTTTTTTCGAAAAGTCAATGCTGTCAAAAAAAATGCTTTGGCTGACCGCATTGTTAAAAATCAAATAATTAAAAATGATATAATTATACAAAAACGGAGTCGAATATTTGTTGAATTTAACAAATAACCTAGTTGCAAAACGTGTAAATGTATAAAATTGATACAATTAACTATAATTTTGTCCTTGTGCAATCTTTTTTTTGTGTGATACAATGATACTACAAACTCCCCCCTCGAAAGGAAATACTATGAACTACAAGGTTGATTACAAGGTTAAAGATATAAGATGGGCTCCGGAACTCAATAACATCAAAATAGGTGGCAGAATTGAAAAGCAGATGGAAACCTTTTTCTATGAAAGAGTTACCTCGGATTTTGCCAAGAATTATATATGTGCCGAAGCTGAAGAAAAGCATTCCGAGAGAATAGACGATGAAACTGTTGTAGGAATGTTTAGCGGTGAGTTTTGGGGCAAGTGGGCTATTGGCGCTTGTCGCGTTGCAAGATATCAAGGCAACAAGGAGCTAACAAATTTTCTAAAGGAATCTGCATACCGAATTATAGACACTGCGGATTCTGACGGGTATATCGGTTCTTATAAAATGAAAGAAAACGTCTTTCCCAGCGACCCTGATGAAGCGTTTAAGGTGGTGGGAAGCCCGTTAAAATGGAACTGGAATCTTTGGTGCAGAAAGTATACACTTTGGGGACTCCTTGAGATTTATTTGCTAACCGAAGATAAAAAAATTCTTGATGCAGCTTATAAGGCTGCCATTCAGGAAATTGTTATGCTGAATAAGCTTAATACTCACACAGCTGATACGGGAACCTTTGAAGGTCTCCCTTCAGGTTCAACGATGAAGCCGATGCTTATTCTTTACAGATTAACGGGAGATAAGCGTTGCTTGGATTTTGCGCAGAAGACGGCTGATGACTGGGATAGAGCTGACGGCAAAATGCCTAATATCGTTAGGAATTCTATTGATATGAAGCCTGTGCACGAATGGTATCCGAATTCTGAAAAATGGGCTAAGGCATATGAAATGATGTCTTGCTTTGATGGTTTGCTTGAGCTTTACAGAGTCACCGGTGATAAAAAGTACCTTGATGCAGGTAAAAATATACATAAGCTTCTTCTCGAGCACGAACAGAACATATTATTCTCGGTTGGATTCAACGATATGTTCTCAAATGCTGCAAAAACGCAAAATGCGCTTACTGAACCCTGTGATGTAATTCATTGGATGAGACTTTGTTATGAGCTTTATAAGCTTACAGGTGAGTTAGAGTACATAGACAGCTTTGAGCTTGCATTCTACAATGCCTTTCTTTCATCTTCCTTTGCTGACGGAAAATGGGGCGCAAGGTGCGTTAGATCTTGGGGCAGACCTTTTGTTGCAACTATGCAGTCGGGGATGAAATACAACCACTGCTGTGTCAACAATGTACCCAGAGGATATATTAACGCTTTAGAAGCTTTTGTGTCGCTTAATAACGACGATATTTTTGTAAATCTGTATTCCGATTATGTCTGCAAGATTAACGGTTATCACGTTATAATATCCGGGTCGCTGTTCAAGGACGGTAACGTAAAGGTATTCATCAACTCAAATAAGGCAACGGCAGTTCATTTCAGAATTCCAAAATGGAGTAAAGCAACAACGATAAACGATAAAAATTATGGTTGCGATAGAGAGGCCGTTTTACCTATAAGCGAGGGTGAAAACGTATTTAATATCAAATTTGATATGAAGGCGGAAATAAGAGATTTTCCTTATAGCGTTGAGGCTTTTGACGAATGCGATCACCGTGTTACTCGTTTTCTTTGTTCTTCTTCCGACACCTCGGTGTCAAAGGAGCATTACGCAACAACTCCCCATTCAACCTTGCTTTACGGTCCGCTCCTTCTTTCCAGAAGCAAACTTATAGGAAATACAAGAGACGAAATGTTTGGGTCCGAAAGTGTTTTCGGAAAAGGCTTCTCGGCAGAGGTTACACCTATTGATTATCCCGGGTTTGCGGGAAATGCGTATAACGTAAAGTTTGTAGGAGAGGGCGGATTTGAAACAGTACTTTGCGATTACGCAAATGCATCTAACAGGTGGTTTGAGGATGATGCGGAAGCCTTTAATGTGCTGTTGTAAAGCACCGGTTAGGTAATTCGTATCAAGGAGTGATATATTATGAATTCTCACGATGAAAAGTGGTTAGCTATAGAAAAACGGCTGGGAGCTGATTACGGACCCAGTATCGTTGAAGAGCTGAAAAAGGTGAATGAATTTTTCAGCGACGGTATCTTAGAATGGTTGGCAAGTCTTTACGATCCGAAAAGCGGAGGATTTTATTATTCGGTAAGCGCAAGAGATAACGAAGGATTTCTTCCCGATGTTGAAAGCACACTTTCTGCATTGGCGAGTCCTGAAACCTTTGGTGCTGCAAACGGTAAAAGCTGGCATGACCTTTGGCCCGATTGGTTAAAAAAGAAGATAGGTGATTTTGTTTATGAAATGCAGGATGAGGACGGTTACTTTTATCACAAGCAGTGGCCGAAATCCGATTGCACAGAGCTTAGAAACGCGCGTACTCTCGGAGTATGCGTAAAGCTCTTGGACTTTGCCGGAAGAAAGCCCAAATACAGCGTTCCATCTTCTGCCGCTTCAGAAAGCAGCCCGTCATATGATCTTGAAAAAGCACCGGAAAGATTTCGCTCTGTTGATAATTTCAAAAAATATATATACGAGGAATTGGATTTTAGGACCAGAGCCTATCATTCCGGAAGTACGCTTTCTTCACAATGGGGCGAAGTAGAGTTTTACAGCAGAATACTCGGTGTTGATCTTGGACAGATAGCGGTGGAACACATTGATAGCCTTCAGCGCCCCGATAATGGACTTTGGCACGAGAACGTGGACTATTACGGTGCTAACGGAGTTCATAAAATGTCATGGATTTATGGAACAAAGCGAAAAATCCCATATGTTGACAAGGCGCTTGACAGCATAATGACGGTTATTATGTCAGATGAGCCTATTGATGCTACTGTTGACGCATACAATCCTTGGCATGCGCTTTCCGTGCTTTTAGCAAACAAGAAATATGCTCATAACGCAAGCGAAGAAGAAATGAAAGAAATAATGTCTAAAATCTATTCGTTTGCGCCTATGGCAATAAAAAAATCGCTTGAAAAAATAAAGCCGTTTAAGCATGCGGATAACGGTTTATCATATTTTGCCAACCGTTCTTGCCACAGCTCTTACGGCAATCAAATATCTGTAAAAAACAGCGCTGAGGGAGAAGTAAACGGAACATTATGCGCATATGGAGTTTACACATATGTATGTCAGGCGCTTGGAATTGGGGACATAAAGGTTCCTACTTGTTATGAGGCGGATATGAACAATTTTATACGTATTATAAAGGAAAAACAAGAAAAATTCGAAAACAATCAACTTGATTGATGATATCGATGAAGTTTTTCTAAACAGCCAGTGCGGTTTTGCTGTGCGGCAGAAAGGATAACACTATGCATAAAAAAATATTATTTTGTTTGTTACTCTCGGTTTGTTGCTTTTTAGCATTTTCTTGCAAACAACCTGACAAAACGGACGGTGCAGGTAACACAGGTGTCACTCCGGGAGGCGATGAGCAACAGTCCGATCATTGCTTGATTTACGGTGAAAATGCTGAAGAGTTGTTTTTGGTAAATAACTATTACTACCTGGATCAGCAAGAAACAGGGGAGAGGGTTGAAGAAATCAACGACAGTGTTGATAGATTGCAAAATAAAATTTCCGGATTATCTAACACATTCGTATACTCAACCACAAGCTATGGCGGTCAAATGGGAACCGAAATCATAATCGGTGATACAGACAGAGATTCCTCCGTACTTGCTAAAAGATATTTGGATAAAAAAATTGAAAACGAAATTGAAAAGCTCGGTACCGAAGAAAGTGAAAATTTCACGGTTGGATATTGTATTTATGTCAACAAGGGTTCTGTAGCCATCGTATGGAGCAGTCAATATATTTCCGCGCTTGCAATAGACTATTTTACCGATAATTACATAGTCGATCCCTCCTTGACCCTCAAGGACGGTTATGTAAAAACAGAAATATTCTCTGTTTTGGATTACCTGGAGCAAAGGAAAAAAGACGATGTTTCGGCTCAGTGGGATAAACTTTCGGCAGCTCTTGGTCAATATGGTCCGGGAATAGTATCCGAATTAAAGAAGTTTTACGCTCTTTATACCGACGATTTGGTTTATTGGATTGCCGATTTGTATGAGCCTGATATAAGCGGAGACGGCGGTAGCTACGGCGGTTTTTACGGAACCAACAGTGCCAGGAATACGGTAGGATATTTACCTGATATTGAAAGCACATACGGTTATTTGGGATTTATAGCATTGTCCGGAATGTGTGACGATGTGGGAGGCAGATACGAAAATGCTATTCCCGAGTGGATGAAGAAGCAGATAGGAAATTGGATATTATCCCTGCGAGATCCCGAAAACGGTTATTATTATCACCCACAGTGGAACAGGGCGTATATCGAAAAGAACGGGTTTGAATCTCGTATTACGAGAGACTTTAGCTCCGCCTCAACTCTTTTGGAAAGATTTGGTATGTTGCCTGAAACTGCGCCGGTAAGCAGCCTTTCAACAGTTCCTTTGTCAAACAGAGATTCAGTCGCACTTGCTGTTTCAAAGGTTGTTCCAACAGCAATGCTTAATCAGTATGAAAATCTTGAAAATTACAAAAAATATCTTGCCGAAAAGGGCGTCGAAATAGATGCGATGATCAAAAGCGGCACCGAGTGGGCATATAGCTTTTACAAATTCGGCAGTGACTTGCAGCCCAATGTTCCGTTAATCCAAAATATTCCCGGCGGTGTTGAAGCAACTGTAGAGTTCTTTGACAAATATCAAGATCCCGAGACAGGTATGTGGGCAAAAGAGCTTTGCTACAATGCTACGAACGGACTTCATAAAATTGCCGACATATATAACAAGCTGGGTGCCGAATTGAAGCACACCGATAAAATGCTCGGCAGCACAATAACTATTTTGAAATGGTCGCCTGCGGAATCTCCGATTGAATCCTCTATTGCTATATATAACATTTGGAGCAATTTGTCTTACATTCTAAAAAATATCAAGGCAAATGACCCATCCGAGGAACAAGCAATTTACGAGCAGCACCGTAATACAATTCTAACTAATGCGAAGGAGCTTTTGGCGGTAACCTTCGAGCAAGCCATATTCTTCCGTAACGAAGATGGTACATTCAGATATTTTAGAGACAGAGGCGTTGAGAAAATCGAGGGCTGTCCATATTCGGTACCCGGAGTTATAGAGGGGGATATGTGGGGGCTCAACGCGATAGGAGTTGAAACGGTTATGCACGCTTTGGCAAGCATGGGCGTATCAGATCAACTTCGTCCTCAACTGTATGCCGAGGTCGATAGGCTAAAATTCATTACTCGTCTTGAGGAACTCTCTCCTGTCATAAAAGATGAAGATGAAAACAAGATCACAATAGTTTCAAGACCGACTGTTGAAAAATTTGATGACACTAACTGTTATTACGACGTATTTTGGGATTGCACTCACACAGCGCATACCGGAAACAAATCTCAAATGGCGACCGAACTTTTATTTGAGAGCGGTGTAGAAGTGGTATTCGGAAAAGGCGAGGCTTATTCCAACGAGTCAAATGCCACTGCGAGAGTAGTTTATGATAGTTCTGTCAGAAATTCATATTTGCATCTGCTTACTCCAAAGAGAGTGTCTCCAAGAGACAGGAGCTTTTCGGTTATCGCTCCCATTCAGTATACTAAAGAACCCGATAAAACCAATGTTCTTATTTTCGAGGGAGATTACAAAATAGATAGTCAGATGCCTGACGGTTCTGCAACAGTTACCAATGCGTTTACCATACAGTTCAGAGCAGCTGATGGAAATTTTGTTCAGTATAATTCAACTGTGTCTGATTCGGTAATATACCTTGGCGGTGTTGAAATAGCAAAATATGATACCTGGTTTAATTTAAGACTTGAATACTACCTTGACGAGGATGTTATTCAGGTGTATATAAACGATAAATTCAGAGGCAATCTCGGAAATGCAACCTCCTCGTCGGGAACTGATTTAACACCGGCTGTCCTTCGCGGCGAATCCGAAAAGGCGCAAATGAAGTATTGCTCCGTGGGATCAAACGGACACCCCAATCAGGGCTCATCTATCTCTGTTGACAATGTTTCTCTTTATCAAACAAAAAAGACATTTGATCCCAATATCGAGGTCTGGTATCCGGATACCCCAACAGTGGAGAGCTTTAGCGGTGTGTATAAAGAGGTTGAAACAAAATGGAACTTTGCAAGTGAATCCGGAAATGTAGAGCAATCTGTAAATCTGCTTTATTTTGACGAAAGCGGTATCAGCCTTACATATCCCACAGATTCAAGATATTCAAATGTTCATGGTGTGGTTGCAGAGATCTTAAGCGAAGATGAAAATAAATTCCTGCATCTTCTGACTCCCGCCAGAGTAAGCGCTCAGGATAGATCCCATTCGGTAAATGTAAAAAAACAAAGACTTTCTACAGACAAGTCCTCAAATATGTTGATTTTTGAAACAAATCTTAAATTTGATTCAACATTTAATGATGGAACCGGCTGCAAACCCAACGAATTTAGAGTGCAAATCAATAACGGTTCAGATTACGTAATATATAATCTTATTGAAAACGGCAACCTTTCCATCGGAGACAAAAAGTTTGCCGATTATGACACCTGGTTTAACCTAAGACTTGAATATTATTACGTAGAAACTGAAAACGAAGGCATCTACAAATCCGAAATTCAGGTGTATGTTGATAATGAATACGTCGGAAGCCTAAGTAAAATCTACTCTTCATCCCAAGGAACCGACGGCAAGGTGTGGATTCTTAACGGAAATATCAGTCAAATAACTTTACAGTTTGGAACAAAGCTTTCATCTGTAAACATTGATGATACGGCGCTTTACGCAGCGAATAAGGAATACAAGGAAATTGCTCCCGAGCTATCCACTATTCCCGAAGAGCCGGTAGAACCGGATGTCCCGGTAGTTCCAGAGGACTTTGTGGGAATAACCGGAGGCTACAAGCCTTCTGTTGACGTAACTCCAAATCCCGATAATTCGCAATTGCCGTTGCCCGAGGGTGCAGTTAAAGACAATGATGAAATCGATGAGGACAATTTTGGAGAATGGGTAAATTGAAAAATATAAAAAACAGGGAAGAACCCGGAAAGGAGAAGTAAATGAAAAAACGAAAAGAGCCGTATGTATTTGCCGATGTTGAAATATTACAGTTTGATAATTTTGGCATTAGCACAGGCTGGGACATCATTTCCACATCCACTCCGAATAAAATGGAAAATGATGACAACTGGGGTACATGGAGCTAAAAAAACTATCGGTCATTATTAAGAAATCAAGAAATTAATATTATGAAAGAAAGGTATAAAAAAATGAAAAAAGCAAACTTAATCAAAATTTTCACGTTAGTTATTTCCCTCGTTCTTATGATAGGCGTATCAGTAGGTATTACCGCAAGTGCTGAAGAATCAAATACCTATGAAATCAAGTCTATCAACATCAATTACGGTGATACCGTTAACGTTTTGATAGCGGTTGACGCAGCAAGCGCAGAAAATGTTGAGGTAATGTACACCCTCGGTGACAGTGCTACCGAGTACAAAGCTGCATACTACGGTATGGTAGATATTTACAATGACGGAAATTCTTACCCTGTATATTATACAAAGGGTATAGCTCCCAGAGATATGGGCGAAAAGGTATCGGCTTATGCGAAGGTTAAAGATGCTGATGTTACCAATCCCGAAAAGAGAGACATCAGTGTTGCTACATATTTCTATGAGAGACTTTATAAAAACGGTGTTTTAGCTGCAGAGGCAGGATCTGTTGAAGAAAAACAGAAGAATTTCTATCTTACAGCTCTTGAGTACGGTATGTGGGCAAATGAGAACCTCTATAATCTTAAGAACCCCGGTAACGAGAGAACCTACGATATTACAAACCTTAATTACGTTGCCGCAAATAATGCCACTCTCGCATATAACGGAGAAGCTCTTGCAAACGGTTCTTTCGTTCCCGTTGGAGCCGAAGTAACGTTAGAGTATACCGGAACCGAGGAGCATTTTAACGGTTGGATTGCTTGCACCCTTGACGAAGACGGTAAGCTTGTAACAAGCGAGCCTATTGCAGACGGTGAAGCAGTAACCGTATCCAAGGCACAGCTTATCGTTCCTTATATCAAGAACCCCGCACTTGTTGATTTTGAAAATTACGAAGAGTATACCGGTATAAAGGCTGAATATAACGCCACTGCGGGTACAAACTCTGCTCTGCTTTCTCCTCTCAAGCCATTCGGTGGAGAACTTCATAAGATAGATGGCGCTAACTATTACTTTGCAGATAATATTTATGCCGTATCTCAGTCAGCAGATACCAGAAGATATAATAAGATAGATGACGAGATTTCCGTTCGTATTGCAGAGGACGGCAACGCATACTTATACTTCACAATAAATGACCGTGATAGCTACGAAGGAATGGCGGAAGGCGGTTCTGCCAGATCTGCACTACTGTATTTTAACACCGTGGATACTACAGAGAATAACGATGCTGACCTGACCGTTATGGAAATGGATCTCCGTATAGATGCGACTGAGGACTTCGAAGATGGCGATCTTGATGACATTGGCTACACCGGTTTTATGGTGACCGTAAACGTTTATTTTGAGAATGGAACTTCGGTAGCGAGATATATAGAAACCAGAAAAAGTTCTGACGGTAGCATCGACGTAGTTTTGCGTGACGCATCTGATAATGAAATTATTACACTTGGTAAGCTTGGCGGTGATACAGGCAAACTGAGAGTTGAGCATGACAAGGCAACAGGTACATCCAAGATTACATTGGGTGATAAAACCGTAGAACTTGCATCAACAGCATCCAACATCACTCAGTTGATGGTAACGGATCACAGTAACTCCAGAGCAGGTCTTGCTTTCTCTGTTGATAATTTGATTCTTGAGAGAACCAAGGCGGAATAATCCTGAAAGCTTAAGCTCTCGATTGTAAAAAATAACTGAAACGGCTCTTTTGGCAACAGGCTTTAATATAGTGATATTAAACCCATATAATCGCTATAAAAGCTCTTTGCCAAAAGAGCTTAAAATTTGAAGGAGAAAATAATGAAATACACAGAAAAGGGCGTGGAGAATATCAATATCGCCTACATAGGCGGAGGCTCAAGAGGCTGGGCTTGGACACTTATGAATGATCTCGTTTCGGCGAAAGATATAAGCGGAACAGTTGCTCTTTATGATATTGATTATGAGGCGGCGCAGCACAACGAGATTATAGGAGAGCTTTATAATGACGCACCCGGTGCAAAATCTCATTGGAGCTACAAGGCGTGCGAGAAAATAGAAGATGCCCTGTGCGGTGCTGATTTTGTAGTAATCTCTATTCTCCCGGGAAGCTTCGACGAGATGGAGAGCGATGTTCATACCCCGGAAAAGTATGGTATTTATCAGACGGTTGGAGATACAACCGGCCCCGGTGGTATTATTCGTGCTTTGCGTACCCTTCCGATGATAGAGCATATTGCTAAAAAAATCGAGGAGTGCTGCCCGGAGGCGTGGGTTATAAATTATACAAACCCTATGACCGTTATTACTAAAATGCTTTATAAGGCGTTCCCCGGTATAAAGGCGTTTGGATGCTGTCACGAGGTGTTCAGCACCCAGAGATTACTTGCGGCGGTGCTTGAGGAAACGTACGGTATCAAAAATATCACCCGCGAGGATATTAAGGTTAACGTAGTTGGTGTCAATCATTTCACTTGGCTCACTGATGCAAGGTATCAGGGGCGCGATCTTTTCCCCATCTACAAAAAGTTTGTAGATAAGCACTACGAATCGGGATATCATGCACCCGATGATAAAAACTGGCTTAATAAATATTTTGCTTGTGAGCATAGAGTAAAGTTTGACCTTTTCCGACGTTACGGTTATATCGCCGCTGCCGGGGACAGGCATCTTGCAGAATTTTGTGAGGGGCAATGGTATCTTGGCAGTCCCGAGAATGCGGCTTCGTGGAAATTCGGATTGACACCTGTAAGCTGGCGTAAGGAGAATAAATCAGGGCTGCTTCAAAAGAGCGAAGACCTGAGAAGCGGAAAAATAAAGCCCGAGCTTATCGAAACAGGCGAGGATGGAGTTAATCAGATAAGAGCTATCTTAGGACTTTGTGAAATGGTATCAAATGTTAATATACCCAATGAAGGCCAAATTCCCAACCTGCCTCTCGGCGCTGTGGTTGAAACAAACGCTGTCTTCAGAGACGGAAGCGTTACTCCCGTTTTCGCAGGGAATGTTCCAAAGGAAATATTTAGCCTTATATCCAGGGCTCTCGGAGAACAGGAGATAGTTGTTGAGGCGGCGGCAAATAGAGACCTAGATCTTGCTTTTTCCGCATTCGCAAACAATGCACTGGTAAATCTTTCACTTTCCGACGCTCGAGCACTCTTTGATGAGATGGTTGACAATACCAAGGAATATCTTAAAGAATACTTTAGGTAAAGCTCTTGAATATTAGGTGCAATCGAGTTACAAAAAAACATACCACATGAAACAAAGAAGAAACAAAGCAAAATTTCGCCCGTGTGCGCGGGAAAGAGCAAAGGCAAACAAACAGACGAATGCTCCGAGAAAAACGGTTGTGCGCGATTTTTGAGGGGGTCTGAGAAGGTTCTCAGGCAACAAAGATGAGCATAAAGGCTATTAATAACCGCCCTGAAAAGCGATTGTTCATAGCCTTTATTATTATTTCATAATTATAAAGCGAATAATTGTATAGGAGAGTTAAAACAGCTTCATCTAAAAAGAAAGCAGATTTTTTTAGATGTAAAAACAGCGCATTTTCAAAACGAGCCTCAAAATCTAACGTAATATCTAACACAAAACTCAAAAAAGCCTTATGTAGCAAGGGATTTCGGCATTTCAAAATGCATCAAAAATAAGCCTAAATTTTATGCTAAAAAAGAAATTCCAACATAAAAACGATGAATTGATAGGCAAAAAAACATAAAAAACCCTTGAAAATACGTGATTTTCAAGGGCAAAATGTGGCGCAGGAAGAGGGATTCGAACCCCCGTGCCTTTTGGGCAAACGGTTTTCAAGACCGCCTCGTTGTGACCGCTTCGATATTCCTGCGTATTAAGTTTTTGTTAGATATTGCGTTAGATGTGCTCTGTTTGGTGTTTTTTGCAAGGGCGAAAAAGTCAGTGTTTGCAAGGGGTTTCGGGAACTTATCGACCGATTGACCGACAAATTTTCAAGACCGCCTCGTTGTGACCGCTTCGATATTCCTGCATATCATAATGCACGCTGTCGCATTATGATATGCAGTCCTATTTCGAAGTGACTCGTGAAACTCGTTTCACGAATCCGCTTCGCATACCCCACGAAGACGCGTAGTGCAACGGCGCGAGAGTGTTAGAAAACAACTAAGTGTTGTTTTCCCTCGAGCGTGACCGAGCCGCAGCGAGACCAAGCTAGCTTGTAAGCGGCAAGTGCGGGTATCTTCGCCAAAGGCGAAATATTCCTATCACAATGCAAATTTGTGCTATTATTCAAGTATTAAGTTTTTGTTAGATATTGCGTTAGATGTGCGCAGTTTTATTTGTTTTATTATATCCTCATGCATTCCCAAACTTTAATAATAAAATATGCGAATTGAGCATATAATATACAGTAGGGAAGGCAGGATTTTTAGTCGCTCATATATAATACCACATTTTCGCCTTAATGTCAATAAGATTTTAAGAAATTTCTAAAAAAATATCTGCAAAGGTCTTGACAATCGGGGTAAATGATGATATAATAATTAAGCGATACGGAAACGTAAAGGTCATAAGCATGCCGGAATGGCGGAATTGGCAGACGCCCGGGACTTAAAATCCCGTGAGATTAATTTCTCGTACCGGTTCGACCCCGGCTTCCGGCACCATAATATCGCGGGATGGAGCAGTTCGGTAGCTCGTCGGGCTCATAACCCGAAGGTCGTGAGGTTCAAATCCCACTCCCGCAACCAAAAACGAAAGCAGTCCAATGGACTGCTTTTTCGTTTTTGGAACGATGTGTTCCGCAAGCGGAACGTGATGCGCACTGCGTGCGTGATGTTGCCTTCGGCAGTGATGTGCGCTTCGCGCGTGAGGATGCGGAACACATCACATCACTTTGCGTCATCGGCGCAATACATCACTGTGCGATAGCACTACATCACTTGCCCGTAAGGGCAAACATCACTCTTTACAAACGACTAAATTTATGGTATAATGTATGCAGAAAGCGAGGTGCTACTATGGCTGAATCTAAACTCCGTGAAATGTCAATGGATTTTTCCGTTGATGTTATCAATCTTGTTAAATACCTCAAATCCAATCATGAAACGATTGTTGCAAATCAAATCGGAAGAAGTGGTACTTCTATTGGTGCAAACATACACGAGGCACAATACGCACAAGGCAAAAAGGATTTTATATCCAAGCTTGAAATTGCACTCAAAGAAGCAAGTGAAACAGGCTATTGGCTTGAGCTTTTACATAGAACAAACTATATTGACGGTCAGCAATATAAAATTCTGTCAGATAGATGCGCCGCAATTCGTGTTATGCTAATCGCTTCTTGTAAAACCGCAAAATCCTCTCAAGATAATAAATAATTTCCCCAAACCTCTGGACTTTCCGCAACCTTTCGGTATAATGTGTATTACCACACGAAAGGAGCGCAGAAATGATAGACTTAAAACCATATTATCAAGTAAAACTTACACTTTGGCGTTGTATGACATATTTTATCAACAATCCCCCAAAAACCGAGGACGAGAAATATGTTTACAAGATTATTCAAAAAGCGTATTGGATCAATGAGAAAAAGATAGAAATGCTTGATTCTAAAAAAAGCAAAAAGATATTAGAGAATTATTATGAATACTTAACAAAAAGGGAGAACAAGGATGAAAAACATTAAATTAACCGCGGTCATCATTTCGTTAATAGTGCTTTTATTTGCTTTTACCTCTTGCCATAAAACGTCTCCCGAAGATTTAGAAATACCCGACGAGGATTGCGTAATGGTTTACACCATATCCGAAAATGAATATATACGTATTCTATGCAGTAGTAATTCTCAATTCAATTTCTACGGTGAGTGGGTAAAGGGTGATAAAACAGACGCGGTTTATTTGGAGCACTACGTTAAACCATCGACATTTGCAGGTGGCGATGGTGGACTTGTTTGCGATGTTGAAATATTTGATCCTACTGAAAAAGACCATGTTCATTCGAGTTCCTGCAACCATACGTACAGCTTTGAAAAAGGCGCTATGAATTCATCATATCTTATCAATCCCAATACCGAAGAAAAAATCCCGATTACATTTTCCATTGATAAGAATTTGGATTTTTATTTCAGCTGGGTTTCTCAAACCTATATTGATTTTTTCAATACAAATAATAAGATTTACAAAGAAGAATCCCAAAACTTTTGGTATGACTTTGAAACCCAAAAAGGAGAATGGTCTACAAACGGTGCGACTGTTCCCATCAGAATGGAGTTTTCTGGCGTAACTCCTATTAATGTAACGCTACGTATTTACGATATTTCCGGAGAATATGAAAAAGAGATTCTTTTCGCACGCGGAGAACTTACAGATGAGAATACTTTTGTTTCGCAGGATTTATCGGGAACTATGTTCTATGAGGGAACAGTAACCGAAATTAAAATTGTAAAAACAAATAACGAAACGTAACTGTTAAAGGCATCTATTTTGGATGCACATGAAATTACCCCAAATAGTCAAAACCCCTTGATTTTATTGACTTTTTCGCCGCGGCATCTAAATTGGCTGTACAACACAAAAACAAAACCAACCCTCGTGGTTGGTTTTATTTTTTTGCTCGCGAGAGCTGATGAGGGATTTTGAACCTCAAGAGCTACGATCTATGACCGAGCATTCGAGCCTTTGGCGCAGAATGCGTCGGGGTCTATGTCCGACACCGCAGTGTCGGCATACTGCGTCATTCGGCGTATACGTACCGCCGAATAGCAGATAACCCGTTTTTTCAAATTCCACTCCCCAGGCCAAATAAGGAACAGTAGATTGATACGGGTAGTATCAACCTGCTGTTTTCTTTTTATCGTTAAAAATTGGCCGAAAGCTATCAATAATCGGATATCAAATTCAAATTGACAAAAACATAAAGGAGTGATATAATAACACATATTATACATAATAAAGAGGGTTATTATGACAAAAAGAAAAACTGTCATCTTATCGTTGATTGCTGCCTTATCAGCACTCCTACTCGGGTTTGCTTGTTACTTTGGCGTGCAGTATTACTTGGAAAACAGAATCGTGTTCAACATCAAGGATACCTTGCCCGATGGCGAAGGAAAACGCGCGCAAATCATTATTCTTGCAGGGCAGTCTAACGCTTCCGGTTGCAGCCTGGACGAATATCTTAAGAAAAACGTTTCCGAGGAAAAATACGCAGAATATCAAAACGGTTACGAAAACGTATATATCAATTATCTGTCCGGAGAAAACCGTTCCGGAGAATTCGTAAAATGCGCGACCCTGCAGGGTGAGATTGCGGGCGGCTTCGGGCCTGAATTGGGCTTGGCTGAAAAGCTGCACGAATTATACCCCGACGAAATGTTTTTTATCGTGAAATGCGCGTGGGGCGGAACGAATTTGTTTGAACAGTGGCTCTCTCCGTCGAGCAAAGGAAAAACGGGAGAACTATACAAGCAATTCGTGTCTTACGTGGAAACGAGCGTAAAATATCTGAAATCCAAGAACTACGACGTGCAGATCGAAGGGATGTGCTGGATGCAGGGCGAGTCGGACTCTTTTTCTGTGGAAAGCTCGGAACGATACGGAGAGCATCTGAACAATCTGATTACCGATATCCGAGAGAAATTTTCGAAATATTCCTCGGAAGACGGCATTGCGTTCGTTGATGCTTATATTGCTCCGAATCCGATGTACTGGGTTTATTACGAGGGTGTCAACAGAGGGAAAGACGAGGTCGCAGAGCTGTCGGAGATGAACGTTCTCGTGGATACGATTACTGCCGGTCTGGATTGCTCGCAGGAGCCGGAGGGCGCACCGGATATCCCGCACTACGACTCTCTTAGCGAGATAAAGCTTGGTCATCTTTTTGCCGAAGAAATTGCCGCCTTTCTGGATAGATCCGAAAAATAATACAAAATTGGGTTCAAAAGCCCACCATTTCCGTTTTCGGCAGTTCGTTGTATCAACGAATGAGTTATTACACAAAGACTCGTTGAAAAACGAGTCTTATTTTTTGCCTTTAGGCAAGAAGGGAGAGGAAATTTTGAACCTCACGACCTTCGCTCTTTGAGCCGAGCACACAAGCGTTTGCGACGAGTGCGTAGGAGTCTATGTCCGACACCGCAGTGTCGGCATACTGCGTCATTCGGCGTATACGTACCGCCGAATAGCAGATAACCTATTCCTTTTTTCAAATCCCACTCCCGCAACCAAGTGAAACCTAAATTGATTCATTAGAATCGATTTATCCGCCGACGGATAAAGCAGAGATCTGTGCAAGCGGCTTAGCGCACAGTTCCGCTTCCGTTCGGCTTTGGTGGATTTCTTTTTCGTCTGTTCCGTTTTGCGCAAGGGCGTGTGCTTGTCTGGCGGAGCGTTAGCGACGCCACTTGTATCAAGACAAGCACACGCCCTGCGGTCATTCATTATTCGTGATGTTATTTTACTGTACAAGAGCAATACTAAAGCTACAGTTGATATTATACGGCATAAAATAGTAATTTTGTTAAAAACCTTGATATTTTGCTGAATTTGTGATATAATAATCACGCTACACAAATTTAATATTCATTATGCAAAAACGGTATTTTCTCTTTATGGGGTGAATTATACCTTTTTTCGCATATCTACATAGTGAATTTGATAAAAATGCAGATTCCTTTATGTAGATGTGTGTATTCCGTTTTGCATAAATTTGTGTAGCAACAATTTGGAGTTTGCGTTTTTTGTGCGCTGACTCCGGTTGGCGCACTTTTTGATTTAGAGGTGTCTATGAAAGTATTAATTTGGATAGGTTGTTTTTTTGTAACCGCTTTAATTCAAGCTTTATTTGGAATGAAGCTTGGCGGAATACCCGCCACTATGTTTTTTGGTGCTACTTTTTCCATAGCCAAAAATTTTGCTTCACGCTACGACAGTAGGAAAAACAAAACAAGCAAAAAATATGCAGATAGCACCAAAGGTCTTATGAAAGGCTTTGCGTGGTATGGTGCTTCAATTTTGTATGTAATATTGGGAACAATATTCGTTTCTTCCGACCCTGTATCATTTGACTTCGGGCCACAAATAATCATCGCAATCATTTGCATAGGTTTGGCTATAACAGGACACTTGCTAATTGATAGTAAGGTTAATATTCCATACTCCGAAGAATCCGAATCAGATGAAAACGAAAAGGATGTTTACGATAAAATTAAATTTTGCAGAAAATGTGGCACAAATCTTGAAGAAGATAGTAGATTTTGTCGCAAATGCGGTACTGAAATTAAGGAGGAACAGCAATGATTTGCAAAAAGTGTAATCACAAGTTGCCAGATGATAGTGAATTTTGTCAATATTGTGGAAGCAAAATAGAGAGTATTGAAGTTGCGGAAACTTTCGCTCCCGATACAACAAAACTTGTCGAAACATTAAACGATCCCGACATAACTCCCGATGAAGCTTTGAATGCAATGATGAATTTTCAAGCAAAAGCTACTATTGGTGCTATGAAAGCAAATATGGATAGTCAGCCTGACAACGAAGCTGATGAAGATTTCGGTCTTGTTCCCGAAAAACCTATTTTCACCTTTGCACTAAAATCGGTTGATGGTGAGGAAGAATACCTCGATAGGCTGTGCGCAGAGAGTGGAGAAAAAATCAAGTATACTCGTCGCGGTTCTACAAGTGCGGAAGGTATCAATGGAATGATTGATATTTACGATACGTTTCTGCCATCCGGACAACCCTACAAGACAATCTACATAAATATGTATGGTGCAAGAAGTTCTTTTTCGGCACCGAAGGGGTTTGGTTTTGCAAGGCCAAAGACATCGCCATCTAAAAACGGTGTTAAAACATCCGAATCTAATAAAATAAGAAAAAACTCACCAAATGATAAACTGGTTTCCTTTGCAAATATTTCTTCAATTGTTTTAACAATTATTTCTATGTTCTCTATTATCATAGCAATGATTATTCAAGATAGTAGAAAAAACGTTTTTGAATACTCAAACCCCACTGCAATCTACATAATTATATTATTGATTTTGGGTGGATTTTTAGGTTTCGCTATAAACTCTTTTGTTAAAAAGAAGTTTAAACTTTTATTTTGGTTATCAACTGTTCCTGCACTTGCTACGCTAATGGCCTGGGAAGATGATTCTGTTTTTTCATCTGGTTATTATGAAGACGGTTGGTACAAGGGAGATTATATTCGTTATATTAATTATGGTGAAGTCGAAATATTAAACAATATTTGGACTATTTGTGTGTTTTTGGTTCTAATTATAACACTTATTCCTGTGATTATTATAGCAATTGATAAAATCAAAATGGCAATTGATAGAATTAAAAGCAATTGGCACAAAAGTGTTTCTTATCGCGAAAAATGTTATAAGCGAGTAGCAAAAATACATGGTTACCTTGAAAAAGGTATAATCACTGAAGAGGAATATGAAGAAACAAGAAAACAGATAATTAGCAAGATGAAATAAAAGTATTACTAAAAAACTGTCTCAAATGCACAAACTTTGCATTTGAGACAGCCCTATTTTAGACTTCTACAAGCTCGATAGAATCACGATGCATGTGTTGCGTATATGGTTCTACAACATTCATCGCACATTCAAGCATTTCTTCAAGCTTCAAATTGGAATCAACTTCGAATACAAAGCTTTCATAATAGCAATTTAGAGCTTTAAGGTCTGTGTCCGTAGGGATTCTATTAGGCATAATAATATTATCCCTCACGATTGCTTTTACCATCATAGTATATCACCTCCTTCGTCTATAATATATTTCGCTCAAGGTACACCTTTCCTTGAACAATTTTATTGTAACATATAAGACTCCAAAGGTAAAACCCCCCCTCTCCTAATTTTTTTAAATTTTTTTAGTTCGATTTAGCTTGACATTAGCTCACCACTTAAACATCATCGGGCA
The DNA here is from genome assembly GCA_045636445.1 of Eubacteriales bacterium. Lineage (GTDB taxonomy): Bacteria > Bacillota > Clostridia > Oscillospirales > CAG-272 > UBA1740. The sequence continues at coordinate 29,519 of JAZTXO010000035.1, forward strand.
GGGTTAATCTAATCAGAATTTCAATCCATAAGGGTGGGAAAATCTCGGTTCAATTTACGTCCCACATACTCAACCAAAGGCTTGTTGAAAAACGAGTCTTATTTTTTGCCTTTAGGCAAGAAGGGAGAGGAAATTTTGAACCTCAC
>JAZTXO010000036.1:0-9095 GCA_045636445.1 Eubacteriales bacterium
CACGTGATGTATCAAAGGTCGGCGGAGCAGTAGTATAATCATTGTTCTTGAAATAGTCCTTCATTTCCGCTACTGTCGGAGGTCTGCCTTTGTCTAGTAAGGTTCTGTCGAGTTTCATTGTCTCACCTCCATGCATATACAGTTTAACATAAATAAAGCGCGAATAAAAGGGAAAAAGGTAATTTATGATAATTTATCAAAGAAATTAAGAGGCAAATTTTATCGCTTTTCGATATTATCTGCCTCTTTCAAATCTTTTGCTTTTTCGCTCCGTCACAGATTCCGAAAGCTCGCGTTTTCTGCCTCAAAAACCGCACACCTTTGTCTTTTGTGGTTGCGTTCGGCTACTTACCCTCACAGCCTTGCAACTCGTCCACGCGGGCGAAATTTCGGCTGAGTCCTTTCTTTGTCTTATGAGGTAAAAATTTAATAGAGTAGCCCGCGCCCGAAAGGAAAAAGGACTACAGGCTACATCCATAAATTTTAGCGATTCGAGACATTTAATCGAAATATCCGGGCATTTCGACGCCTATCTTTTGAGATACGGCACGCAAATAAAGGAAAAGGTCAAATGCATTGTGAAATTCAAGCTCGTGCTCGGAAATGTAGTCGCGCATTTCTTCAAATGTTTTATGCGCTTTATCCATATCACCTTCGGCACCGGCTTTAAGAATTTTACCGTGATAGCGACAGATTGGAGAATGGTAACCAAGATATATCCAAGATAGTCTTTGGGCGGGATCGGTGGAAGTACTGATGTTTTTCTTGATAATTGGCGCAAATTTATCAAGAAGCGCAGGAATTTGATCGGCTCGCTTGGCAACCTCGGGATTATTTATCCATGGACGAAGTCTTGATTCAACAAATCCCACGCCTTCTTCTTCAACGCCTCCTTTTCCGCCAACACGGAAGTTTGAGGGAGATAAAAGTTCTGAAAGCTTATCAAGGTAATCCATGACAGCCTCACTATCCTCACCAAATGCCGCCGTAAAATAATCTTTCTTCAGCGTCTCAAAGTTGACAGACTTGTCAAACAAAGTATTGCCCATAGTGATAAGAGGCAATGACGTGGGCATATACATTCTGTGGGTTTGGTCACTGATACAACCGTCGAAGGAAACCTCGGTGAGCGCTTTCATATCCCGCGAGGTTTCGTAAGAGACTCTCATCTGCGAAAGATCACAATACATATCTGTGTAATAGCGGTACTCATAGATAAAGCTTTTGATATTTCCACATATAGATTTCCAGTCTCTATGGCATTTCATGCGAAGCGGCGCGGAAAAAGGAGCAAAATTATTCCTTTCGTAAGGTGGTAGCTCTTCGTAACACACTTCGTTCTTGTAGCCTTCTTCATAAAAGCAGCCCATTGCAGAAACCAATATAAATCTTTTTGGATTGTTAAGCTTAAACCTCTTTGGAGGTCTGACTGTATCAACGTACGCAATGAAAACTATCTTCGTATCGTAGCCTCGTTTTGTCAATTCCTCATCAAGCTCGTTTAGAAAAAGAACGTACCAATCAGACGGCTCCTGCTTTTTGCACTCATCGCATTCGCACTGGTTGTTTGTCGCGTCGGCAAGCCATGTATGTACAAAGTCTACGTGCGGCTTTCTATCAATATACTCTGCAATGGTGTCAATCATCAATTGTCTTGCTTCGGGATTTGAATAGCAGAAATGAGTATAAAACAGGCTGTTTTGACAAATACCTCTTTTTCCGTCCAACATAGCTAAAAGGTTTCTATGTTCTTTCGAAAGTCCGCGCTCTATCTTTTCCGCATCACCGACGTCACGTCGATCAATTCCCATTTTCTCAAACATCCAGTCATGCCCCAACGTATGAAGCTGAAGTCCAGCACGCTTTACATCGCGTTCTAAACGAGAAATGTACTGTTTGAGCATATCATAGTCTGTAACCTGACCGGGACGGCGAAGCTTTGTGTTATAAACGTGCCCGTACCATTTATGCATATAGGTATAAGGAACCACACCCTCTATCATATACATGTTCATTCCGATCTTAGGCAGCCAATATACGGTGTCACGCATATGCTCATAGCTTATTGCTCCCTCGCAGCACTCACCACGGAACGGGTAATCTGCCTTTTTGCGAAGCTCGTAAGAATGATTTGTCAAGTCAGCCGACGGAATGTAGTCACCGTTTTCACCCGGACGAATATAGCGTACTCCTGCGGATTCACAATAACGGTAAACACCCATAAGAATACTTCTCTGATTACTTCCCGCAATATACCCTGAAAGATTTTTCACTTTTACATCCAATATATCATCTATCACAGGGTCATCGAGATCGCTTTCGTCAAGATTAAGCTCCGAAAGTAGTCCTAACATGATTTCCCACTTCATCGCCTTGTGTGGCATTGCATTATATACTATTTCGGGCAAAATATTTCCATCTGACATTGCCACGATATACTTTTTTAATTCCTCGGCAGCATATTCTGCACACTCGCCTTTCGTTATAACAAAAATTTTCATCTCAACCTCTCTTTTATAAACACTCACTTATATGAAGCTTGACCCCACGCTTTTTCAAAGTATCTTGAAGAATATTGATATCAATTACTTCGAGATCAGAAGTCAGGGCAGCAGCAACACCTGCCGCTTCTCCCGATACTGCGCACACGGGTATAACTCGGGTAAGATTCCACATATCATCATCTGCCGAAAGGCATCTGCCAACAGCAAGGAGATTTTTAACATTATCCGAACACATTGCTCCAAAGGGCAGTTCGTATATCGGTCCGCGCTTAATCCAACTTGAAAAAAGACCAATCGAGTCCTCTTTATATTTTCGTTCATCAGAAAGACGTAAAACGCTTTTTCCCTCAAGACATCTGGTCATACGAACCTGCGGAATTGATGCTATACTTGTTGGAACCACTCCGCTCTCTCCCATAGCTCGTCGCCTAAGTATATCTGATTCAATCGCAGCATGCGCATCAATAGTCATTCGACTTAAATCATCTGCGGTGAGACCGCTGTATATTCTACTACCTATTTCCTCTAAGTTATTCGTTCTTAACACTGAATCGCAAAATCCGTATTGTTTCAGTTTTACAACATATCCATTATTCCAATAATACCATGCGGCAAGACTATTGCCCTTCGCATATACACGACAAGAAGCACCGCAAAGATAACATAAATCTGCATCTCCGGTTGCATCAACAACACACTTTGACACTCTTATAGCTTCTCTTCCCGACTTGCTCTCTATTATAACGTTTTCTATGCGATGTTCAGATTGCGTAACAGAAACGGCAGATGCACCGTATAATATTCGCACCCCTTCCAAAAGAAGCAACCGCTCTGTACTGATAGCAAAAAGATGGGGATTAAACTGTACCTCATATCTCACTTTTTTTCGTTGTTCCAAAGTACCGCTATCAATCCAGGGGGCCGGATAGCGTTCTCCCTCGTCACCATGTTTTATTGATAGTTTAAGAAGTTCTTCTGCTATACCGTAGGATACTTGGTGTCCCATACCATCGCAAATAGGGAGATAAATTGTTACAAGTCCCGCAGTAGCAAGTCCGCCAAGCATAAAGTTTCGCTCAATGAGCAATACATCCGCCCCCATACGAGCAGCAGAAAGTGCTGCCGCTATACCTCCAACACCACCACCCACAACGAGAACATCACATTCATAATTTATCTTTGTTTCAATTCTTTCAACCACCGTATTCATAACGACTCCGTTTATTATTCTTATCAGCAGTTATCGCTCTTTATCTCGCCAAAGGTAACACCGTTATATTCGTTCAAAAAACAGTTGGTAGTTTTTGTCATGTCTAAAGATACTCTGTTTCTATCAAAACCGAACCTTACGTACAATCCACCGAGATGATTTCCTATCACCTGCACTTTGAGTGCAAACGTTCTCTCATCCTGCCATGCGCCCGATATGGCACAAGGGTGACGGTATCCCAAAGGCGACTCGCCGATCTTCATATTTGCATATCCATCCTCGGGAAACTCGGTTATAACGTTTTTGCAGATTCCGAACGGCAGGCACTTTTCGCCCTGACTGTTTTCGTAAACAAAAATACCGTTCTCTCCGTCAAAATTAAGCCTAAACCACTTTATACCCATTTGGTTATTTGAGAGAGCAAATGTTTTTCCGTTGATTCCGTCTGAAATATAAGATGCTTTCTCACCGGAAAGAGAAACGAGCTTTAATTTACTGCAATAATCTACCAAGGCATCATAAGCTACTTTGTTTTCGGGGAGAGGCTCATTATGCAGCTCTTCTTTGACAAAATCCTCATACATATCGAGGAATATGGCTCTGGCATTATCATGACCTTGTGTATCGGCATTACACACAAGATAAAAATCTTGGTCCGGTATGCATATCATATACTGCATACCCATTCCGTGAAATCCGAAGCCTCCCATCATCTCGTGCCATATCTGATAACCGTAACCGTATGTGTTGTTGTCGGCATCGTTTCCGCTTACACAGTTAGATGTAATACGCGATGTGGCATCACGGAGAAATTTTTCATTCATCAGGCGTTTGCCTTCCCATACTCCGCCTTGGTTTATAAACCTTCCCACACGGTATAAATCCTCGGCAGTACAGAGAAGCCCCGAATCCGCCCATGAATATCCCATAGGGTCGGCTATACAAGCAGAATCCTTTGAAAATCCAATCTTTAAGAGAATTTTCTCCTTGAGATATTCCATAAACGGCTTTCCCGTAACACGTTCTGCAATCACGCCTAAAATGTATGAGCCTCGGCTGTCATAATTAAAGAATGTGCCTTTTGCCTTTTCGGTTTTTGCTGTGAAGTAGGCCTTGATTCTGTCGTACTGTTTATCTCTCACCCAATGCACTCCATTCTCTCTAGCGAAAGATGTACGCATAGTAAGCAAGTCATATATTGTTTGCTTGTTTATTTCGTCCGAAATATCATATTCCAATGCTTCGGGAAAATATTTTATTATCCTATCCGTAAGCGAAATCTTACCTTCTTCTTCAAGAAGTCCGATGGCAAGAGAAACGAAGCTTTTGGTCACAGAGTTCTGTCTATGCAAAGTTTTATTGTCAAAAGGCGACCAATATGCGTTCAAAACGATGTCATCGCCTCTTGCGATGAGCAACGAATGCATCGGTATCTTTTTGTCATTAAGCTTTTTTACAAATCGCAAAAGCGAGCTTGACGAAATTCCTTTTGACTCGGGAGTTTTGTTCGTATTTACAATCATTTCGTTTTCTCCTAAAGCAGAAAGCGGCTATCTCAATTTTTTTGATTTGAGATAGCCATATAATAATTAATTATTGCCTGCTGCGCTTACGCCGCCGCTATACTTGTCTGCATACGTATCCTTAGCGCCCATAAGCGAAGGGATTTCTCTAAATCGCTGACCGATATTTACACCGTTACCGGCAAGTGTACGCTGAAGTTCTCCTACATCTACATCACGAACCTTAATGCCCTGCTTCACTGCCAAAGCAGCGGCCGTGCCTGCCGCTTCACCGAGAGTCATACAACACATAACGAGCCTGGTGCCCGACTGACCCGGAATGTCAGCGGATATATTACGACCCGCCGCCAAAACATTATTGAGTCGAATAGGAACAAGAGAACGGAAAGGAATATCATAGCAATGATTTCCCGAGTCTTGAGTAAGCTCGGACATATTAACTCTGGGAAGTCCGTCTTCGGGAGGAAGCTGAGATCCCCAACCTGCACGATTGGAAATATATGCATCTCTGCCATCGGGAAGCTTACCCTTGAACCATTTCATATTACCTGCGGCTTCGAAGCCGTGGAGGTCAAAGCCATGCTGACTTATTGCAATAACATCGTCAAACGTTCTTCCATATGCAATATCAGATCCAGTGAAAATATATTCACCAACTATTCTTCTCGACTCTCTTACGCCAAGAAGAGAACCGGTGTAAGACAGATAAGATTTTTCGAACCCGGGAACGTTTTCACGGATAAATTTAGCAAGAATTGCAGCCTGTTCACGACCCTCAATATACATTCTGGTGAGATCCGCATTGTCAGTAGGGTAGCAGTTTCTGGAATGAGCAAAGCAAAGGCTTACTTCATCCATACCGCAATGCTCGGGACGATCCGGAATGTGAGTCATCCAGTTAAGATGGTTATCTATCTCATAGGGAAGATTTCCGAGAGCGAGCTGTTCGGGAATGAACTTGTACCATTTAGGATCGTTTTTATTCAAATCGCTATTGAAATATGCATCAAAATCAACTCCGCCAAGAACGAACTCAAGAGAGCAGCCCATAGACATACCGTCCTCTTCGCGACCGGTCATTGTTTCACCGCCTGCAAAGTATACAAGATCGGAGTCACCTGAAGCATCTACAAAAGCCTTGCCTAAAATGGCCTTTTTTCCAGTCTTGGTATGTATAACTATACCCTTTACATCATCGCCTTCAACTATGGTGTCGATAAGCGGAGTAACAAGAAGCGAAGCAACGTCGTACTTTTTGAGAAGTCTATCGAATACGAGCTTGTGCTTTTCGGGGTCCATATTTCTCTTTCTAAGACCGTTGATCTCTTCAAGAGCTTCAAAAAATTCTTCTCCTACGCCGGATACGAAGTCAAGGGGTATATTTACGATACCCATCGTTGCAAGACCGCCAAGTGCAGAGGTATTCTCTACAACGATAGTCTTCGCGCCGCCTTTGGCAGCCGCAAGTGCAGCACCCACACCTGCCATACCACCGCCTACAACAACAACGTCATACTCGCCGTATACGGGTATTTCTTCTTTTTCGGTAACTACTTTACCGCCATTAATCTTAAGTTCAAGCATTGTTTGTTCCTGCCTTTTATTTTAATTTTTTTCAATCTTCACTATAGCACCGGTCTGGCAATTTTTATAACATTTACCGCATCCGAGGCATTTTTCTTCGTCAATTTTAGTAGATTCGTTCTCGACAATACTTATTGCTCCCACGGGGCATTCGTAAACACACATAAGGCAAAGAACACATCCGCCATCAACTCTGTATTTGTATTTCATATTTATCTCCCTCCGCCGCAAGCGACCTTGTAAATTACATTATTAATTATACCATCAGCGTCGCCTGAAGTAAATGAATGAAAGTGACATTTTGTTGAACTATACTATCATTCTGCCAATAAAAGCCCCAACTTAATTATGTCGGGGCTTTAAATGTTAGCATTAGTTTGCGGGTTTTACGGTATAGCTTCCCGCCTCCGCTGCAAACGTAATAAGATGTTCGCCCTCTGCAACCGTAACGGTTTTAACAAAAGTATCACCTTTATAAATTTCCCACTCGCCTGATTCAACACCGGCAACGAAACATTCCGCTTTGGAATCCAAAGTGAACGTTGCCTCGTTCGAAAGAAGCTTATCATTTTTGGGGAACAGCATAGCCTTGCCTAAAATCGAAGTGCCGGCAAGAATTTCCGTGCTGATATCTTGAGCCTTTATAGGCTCGGATTTATTGGTTGCATCTGTTACGTACATAACCGTAAAGATATGATTGGTAAGCTCGGGAGAAGCGGGTGAAATCTCAATTCTACCCCAGCCGTACTCCGCAACCTCGCCCGCTGTTGAAACGGTAGCATTGCCAAGGTGGTCACAAAGCCAGAATTCTTTGCCTTCACCCCCGATGACCGTATATTCGGTATCCTCCATAACGGTTTGCACTACCATTTTACCGTTGTTTCCGTTCTTCGTATTTGTAACAATTGCAAAGCCGTCGTCGGTAATAGTAGGTTCCTGCTGAACGTGAATAAGAGCGCTCTTTCTGAACGAGGCGTCATCTGAGGTTATTCTGTCGAAGGTTACAAACGCAAGAGGACACATTGGGTCATCTGTTGCCACAGCAAGCATATATCTTGTAACCTCGTCAACAGTCTCCTCGTCGTATGCCTTGGTCATATCTCCTGCCATATAAGAATAGAGATATTTGCCGTCTTTTTCAACATTCGCCACACCCAGCGAGGTAACCTGCTTGTATGCAGGGTGCTCATAAAGCTCCGCCAACGTCTCAGGAAGAGAGGAACGTCCGTTTCTTATGGACTGACCGCCTGAATAAACAAGATTTGTTCTGAAGCTGTCTCGATAATCCGCAAATTCGGGATTGTAAACAAGAATGGAATTTGTGGAGACCGTTTGCATATTATAACCCATATTATGAGCGCTTCCCCAGCCCTCGTATCTGCCGGAAGATGATGCGAGACTACCTTTATAATATATCTGGAAAGAGCCACAGTCCATATGTGCGTGGCTCACACCATGGGTCTCGGGCATTCGCATATGTACCAGAAATGCGTTAACATCGCCCCATGCGCTTCTGCCGTAAAGAGTGGTAAACGGGAAGGTAGTAGTTCTTGTAAGAGAAATGTCACTGTGGTCATCATGAGACACTGACGTATCATTCATGGTAAGCACCACAAGCGCTGAAACGCCGTTGTCACCGTTGCCTACTAGCTGAGAGAATTGATTGAGTCCTTCCCATGCTCTTGTCTTAAGATAAGAATCTTTATAGTAAGATCCTGCAATAAACATTGTCCACCAGTGATTCACGAGATTGTAATACGGTGTCTTTTCAGTCCACATATCACCGATACGGAGTGTTTGTCCGTCGGGACGGAAGTTTTGTGCTAACGTAAGAGCAACTTCGTGCATACTATCATTGAAAAGCTCGTACTTTCCGTCTGTCATTCTGCTGATAAGGAAATTTGAATATATAGAGAAGAACAAACGGTAATTACCGTAGTTGTCTCCTTCCCAATGTGCGCCACTGGAATACAAGAAATTCTGCGCATCACGATACTCGCTGAAGAGTCTGCCCGCAACAAGATCGTAAATTTCGGGAACTTCATCGTAAACTGCCATACCAAAAGCGAGGAACTCGCGAAGAAGCTGCGCCTCCGCGCCGTGACCGTACATTGCGCCCTCTGCGATAGGGGCTCTATTGCTGACACCTGCATATTTAACGATTTCCATATGCGGAGCTATACGTTCTATAACGCCCGCTATCAACTGCTCCTTATCGATATCAGTTAAAAGATCGTAACACCAGTCGTAAACCATAGCCGTGGCATACATGAC